>NZ_JAPCJA010000023.1:0-69452 GCF_027707745.1 Aeromonas sp. QDB23 | reverse complement strand
GAAACCAATCAACAGGTTTCGGATTTTTACACATCAGGAGGATCGGTCAATGGATCCTTAACTGATCGGCATTAGCCACCCGAGGGTGGCATTGGTCTCAAACCGAACGTTCCGGCTTATCAGCCATAGACCGGGAAACGGCGGCAGATATCCAGCACCTTCTCGCGTACGGTGGCCAGCACGGCATCGTTGTCGTGGTTGTCCAGCACGTCGCAGATCCAGTGGGTCAGCTGGATGGACTCGGCCTCCTTGAAACCGCGGCGGGTGATGGCCGGGGTACCGATCCGCACACCAGAGGTGACGAACGGGGAGCGCGGGTCGTTGGGCACGGAGTTCTTGTTGACGGTGATGTTGGCTTTGCCCAGCGCGGCGTCAGCGTCCTTACCGGTCAGCTCGCGGCCGATCAGGTCAACCAGCATCAGATGGTTGTCGGTACCGCCGGAGACGATCTTGTAACCGCGCTCGATAAAGGTCGCAGCCATCGCCTTGGCGTTTTTCACGACCTGAGCCTGATAGGTCTTGAACTCGGGCTCCAACGCCTCTTTGAAGGCAACGGCTTTACCGGCGATGACGTGCATCAGCGGACCACCCTGACCACCCGGGAAGACGGCAGAGTTGAGCTTCTTGTAGAGCTCCTCGTCGTCGGCGGCGGAGAGGATCAGGCCACCGCGCGGACCGGCCAGGGTCTTGTGAGTGGTGGAGGTGACCACGTGAGCGTGGGGCACCGGGTTCGGGTAGACGCCAGCGGCAATCAGGCCAGCCACGTGGGCCATGTCGACGAACAGGTAGGCACCGATCTTGTCGGCGATTTCGCGCATGCGAGCCCAGTCAACGATACCGGAGTAGGCGGAGAAGCCACCGATCATCATCTTCGGCTTGTGCTCAATGGCCAGGCGCTCCATCTCGTCGTAGTCAATCTTGCCGGACTCATCGATGCCGTAAGGAATGATGTTGTAGAGCTTGCCGGAGAAGTTGACCGGCGAGCCGTGAGTCAGGTGACCACCGTGGGCGAGGTTCATGCCCAGTACGGTGTCGCCCGGCTGCAGCAGGGCCATGTAAACGGCGCTGTTGGCCTGGGAGCCGGAGTGCGGCTGCACGTTGGCGTAAGTAGCACCGAACAGCTCTTTGGCGCGCTCGATGGCCAGGGTTTCGACCACATCCACATACTCGCAACCACCGTAGTAACGCTTGGAGGGGTAACCTTCGGCGTACTTGTTGGTCAACTGGGAGCCCTGGGCTTCCATGACACGGGGGCTGGTGTAGTTCTCAGACGCAATCAGCTCGATATGCTCTTCCTGACGACGGGTTTCGTCTGTGATGGCCTGCCACAATTGCGGATCATAATTGGCGATGGTCATGTCACGTTTCAACATCCGTTTCTCTCCTGAAAATCGTTTGCGCGTTAGGTGAAGTGGGCGTGGGCATTGTAACGTGAGCTGGATCAAAGAGACAGTCCAACCACCTAAAAAAATGTTGAATTTATGTTGTAAAAAACAAGATTCCCTCCCCGTTCAATACCCTGGCCCCTTCGCCAAAAGAGACATTTTTCATCCCGCAGTTGGGCGGGCAAAACCCGAAGGGGATCACAACGCCGTCGTGATCCATCCTGTAACATATTCATTCGAAACAAATTTAATGATGATGGAGCTGATTGCCGCCACCCACCCGAAGGGCGACATCTGACCGGAGGAGTTCAAGATGGACCATCTGCTGACATTCGTGATCCTGGCTGTCTTTTTTCTGTTCTACTGGGTCTACTACACCAGCCAGCGCAAACATGTTTCTACCACCTCGTGGGATCAGCTCCCCACCAAAGCCGAATATCTGGCGGCCCACCCGGAAGCGGTCGATGGCGACATCATCTTCTGCCACCACTGCGGCCACCACGAGTTGCTGGAGGTGGGAATGGTGCACCTGACCGATTTTCGCCGGGAATGGGTCTGCGCCAAGTGCAAACAGGCGCTGTTTCGCGAAATAGAATAACGGCGCAGGGGCTGGCCACCCCCTCTGAACGTTGTGCATAGCCAGCAGGGATCAGAACGGCGCATCCCTGTTGGCCGCCAGCCACTGCTGCAACCCGCTCACCGCCGCGTCAAATTGCGCCCCGATTGCCGCAGGCTCACCGCCTCCCGCCTCAAGGGCTGCGCAATGGCTGGCAAATTCGGTCAACCCCAGCGCCAGCGCACTCCCCTTTAGCTTGTGCGCCAGCTGCCGTTGCTCACTCCCCTCCCCCTGAGCCAACTCATCCACCAACACCCGCCCTTGCGATTCAAACAGCCCGACCAGCTGGCGGATCCGCGCCATGCCGAGCAGGGGCAGATCGGCGTCCAGCACCGGATTGGCCCACTCGGGCCGGTTGGCAGAGGGCGCGGCAGATAACAGCACAGGCAGCTCGATGGAGGCCCCCTCTTGCCGAAACAGCCGCTCGATGGCGTTCGCCAGCACTGCCAGCCGCACCGGCTTGCCGACAAAATCGACAAACCCGGCGGCGAGGCAGTGGCGGATATCCTCCGGATACATCTGGGCCGAGATGGCGATGGCGGGCAACGGCCGCTCATGCACCTCCTCACTGATGGCAGCCAGATCCTCGCGCAGGGTCATCCCGTCCATGTCGGGCAGATTGATATCGAGCAACGCCAGCTCGAAGGGGTGCTCGGTCACCAGCGCCAGCGCGCTGCGACCATCCTCCGCCAGGGTGACGCGATGGCCGAGGCGAGTCAGCATGCCGTGCGCCACCAGCCGGTTGATCTCGTTATCCTCCACCAGCAGGATGTCGCGGGACTGGCCAAGGTGCAGCGGCTGCGCCTCGGCGGGCAGTTGGGCGCTCGAGCGCTGCAACGGCAGGCTGAAGCTGAATTCACACCCTTTGCCCGGTTCGCTGGCAAGGATAAGCTCCCCCCCCATGGCGGCCACCAGCTTGCGGCTGATCGCCAGTCCCAGCCCGGTGCCGCCCTGATGGCCTATATCGCGCTTGCGCTGGCGAAACGCCTCGAACACCGCCTCCTGCTCATCGCCCGGAATGCCGGGGCCGGTATCGCGCACCACGAAGCGGATGCAGGGTTCGGCGCAAGGGCCGTGACAGACAAGGGGCGCCACCGTCAGGATAATCTGGCCACGGACGGTAAACTTGACCGCATTGCCGAGCAAGTTGCCGAGCACCTGCCGCAGCTTGCCCAGATCCCCCTCGACCACAGGCGCCAGCCCGGACGCATATTCCAGCGCCAAGGTGACCCCCTTGACCGCTGCCTTTGGCCGGAACAGCGCGCTCAGCTCATCAACCAGCTGGAACAGGGGGAAGGGTTCGCGGCGCGCCTCCACATGGCCCGCCTCTATCTTGGAGTAGTCGAGAATGTCGTTGAGGATCTCCAGCAGGGATTCGCCGCTATGCTCGATGGCGGCCAGATAGCGCTGCTGGATCTCGCTCAGGTGGGTATCTTCCAGCAGCGTCAGGCCCCCCAGAATGCCGTTCATGGGGGTGCGGATCTCGTGGCTCATGGTGGCGAGAAACACCGACTTGGCGCGGTTGGCCTGCTCTGCCTCAGCGCGGGCCTGCCGCTGCTTCTCCACCTCCTCATTGAGCCGCTCGTTGGCGTGGCTAAGCTGGCTGGTGCGCTCCTCGACCCGCGACTCCAGTTCGCGCTGATAGCGGCCCAACTCCACCGCATTGTCACGAAACACCTGCAGGGCTCGCGCCAGCTCTGCCAGCTCATCGCGGCCCGACCCGGAGATCGGCTCAAGAGGGGCCAGATCCCCGCACGCCAACCGGCTCATCCCTGCCACCGCCCGTTGCAGCGGCCAGACGATCCGGCCGTAGACCATGCGCCACATCAACAGCATCAGCAGTACCAGCGTGAGCAGGCCAATGCCCATCAACGCCTTCTCCAGCAGCCTGAGACGCTGGCTTAACGCCTGCTGGCTCTGCCCCAGCGAATCGCGGGCACGGCTGACCAGCTCACCGACCTGCTGGTTGAGGCTGCTCATCAGGGCCTCATTGGCATTGGCCAGCACCCGCAGTGCCTCCCCCTTGCCGAGCCAGTCGCTGCGCAGTTGCACCAGCTTCTCACTCTGCGCCAGCACGGTCAGCGCTTGCTCCACCGCCTGACGGCGGGCCGGATCGGTCACCGCCCCGGCCCGCAGTTGCAAGATGGCCAGCTCTCGCTGCCCCTCCTGCAACAGGGCCTGCAATTGCCCCTGCTGTTCGCTGCGCCACATCTCCTCAATGCGCTGCTGCTGCATCAGGGTGCGATGACGCAACTCGGTCATCTGCTCCAGCCAGTCGAGATCCTGCTCCAGCAAGCGATCCAGCGTCCGGGTCGCCTGCGCGCCTTGCTGTTGGTAGAGGGAACCCAATCCCGCCACCATCACGGTTTCGGCGTTCTCCATCTGGCTGCGCGCCAACTCGGCGATCTGCCCGGCAGCCGCCACCAGACGGGCCCGCTGCGCCTCGCCCTGCGCCATCAGGGTCAGTCGCTCTCCCACCAGCCAGCCCTGCTGGCCCAGATTGCCGATGATGCTCTGACTGAGCTGATCGAGGCTTGTAGAACCCTGCCCACGGCCGAGTTGCGCCAGCACCTGCTGCAGCTGTTGCCCCTGCAGAGTGAGCAAGCGTCCCTGATGCTCCCGCTCCTGCTCGCTGGTTGCGGTGGCCAGCAGCCGCGACGCGCTCTGGATCTCGCCGCTGAGGCGAGAGAGCGTGCGCGCCAGCTCCTGGTCGGCCAACGTCTGCTGCACCCCTTGCTCCAGCTGGCGCAGATGGCTAAGCCCCACCCAGCCCAGCAGGGAGGCACTCAGGGTCAGCAACGCCATCAGGGAGAAGGCCAGCAGCAACTTGCCACCCAGGCCGGAAAAGATTCTCACGGGAAGTCCCTTGGTTGTGGTCGGCTTTGACCGGATAATATGGCCCAACACTTTAACAAAACCCCTAGCCATGCGAAGCGTCTATCTCTCCCCGTTGTTGCTGATCTGGTTGCTAATGCTTCCCCGCACCGCCCTCGCCTTTGCGGTCGATATATGGCCCGGCGGCGAATTCAGCGGCCAGCCGGTGCGCCAGCAGTGGCCGGAACCCACCGCCGCAACCAAACCGCTGACCCTCTGTGCCCTCTACCCCCATCTGCGCGACGCCTACTGGCTCTCGGTCAATCAGGGCATGATGGACGAGGCGAAGCGGCTGGGAGTCAAGTTGCAGATCCACGAAGCGGGGGGCTATGGCGCCCTCGCCGAGCAGCGCCAGCAGTTGCAGCGCTGCGTGCAGGAAGGGAGCGACGCCATCTTGCTCGGCGCGGTGAGCTATCAGGGCTTGCGCGAGGCAATCAAGGCCACACCGCTGCCGGTCTTTGGACTGGTCAACGATCTGCCCACTGGTCTGGTGCAGGCTAAGGTGGGGGTCTCCTGGTACCAGATGGGCTGGCAAATCGGCCACTGGCTGGCGCAGCACCACCCCGCAGGCAGCAAGCCGGTCTCGCTCGCCCTCTTCCCCGGCCCGCAGGCAAGTGGCGGCAACAACTTCGTCGAACCGGGCTTTGCCGACGCCATCAAGGGGAGCGCCATCAAGCTGGTCACCACCGAGCGCGGCGACAACAGCCGGGAAATCCAGCGTACGCTGGTGCAGCAGACCCTGGCCCGCTATCCCGACCTCGACTATCTGGTGGGGGGCGCCATCGCCGCCGAAGTGGCCGTCAACGAGCTGGCGCAGCGCCATCTCGACAGGCCCCAGGTGCTGAGCACCTACTTCAGCCACGGGGTACAGCGGGGACTGCGCCGGGGCAAGATCCTGGCCGCCAACAGCGATCAGATGCGGCTGCAGGGGCGCCTTGCGGTCGCTCAGGCGGTCTGCCTGCTGCAACACCCTGATGCCAATGCCGAGCAGTGCCCGCGGGTGATGGGGCCACCCATTCTGACGCTGTCTGCGCCGCTGGCCGATCCCGCAGATTCCCTCTCGGAGGGCGCTTTTCGCCCCGTCTATCGGGTCGAATAGCCGTTCCAAATCCGATCAGCACACTCAAGGAGAAGAGATGAAAGAGTTACATGCCAGCTGCCTGTGCGGCGCCGTCGCCCTGACCCTGCCGGATCAGTTCGACTATATGGGGAACTGCCACTGCAGCGAATGCCGCAAGTTTTCAGGGGGAGATTATGCCTCGGTCGGCGGACTGGATGGCAACAAGGTCACCATAGTGAAGGGAGAAGAGGCCATCGGCCGCTACCGGAAATCGGCAGAGACCACCCTGGCCTTCTGTCGTCACTGCGGCTCCAGCCTGTTCAGCCAGAAGAGCAGCAGCGGCAAGATCAACCTGCGCCTCGGGGTACTGGACGATGTGCCGAGCCAGCGGCCCGCGTTTCACATCTTTGTCGGCTCCAAGGCGTCCTGGCACCAGATTGGCGACGACTGCCCGCAATTTGATACCCGCCCGCCGGTCTGACACCCGGTCAAACAGGTCAAGGCCACCGTAACGGGGTCAGGAGGCTATCTCGCCGGCAAACAGATAGCCTTCACCATGGACGGTGACAAACAGCTGGGGATCCCGCGGATCCGCTTCCATCTTGCCGCGCAGCCGCCGGATCAACACGTCTATGGTGCGATCGCTCGGGCCATCGCCGCGATGGCTGATAAGGGTCAGGATCCGCTCCCGGCTCAGCACCCGCCCGGCATGGGCGACAAAGGCCACCAGCACCTCATATTCGGCCTTGGTCAGGCGCACCGGCACCCCGTCCTTGCTGAGCTGGCGGCGGGGAATGTCAAAACGCCAGGGGCCAAAGCGCACCGCATCGTCGGTCGTCTCGGGTTCACTCGGGGCGGCGGCCAACGAGATCCGCCACAGCAGATTTTTGACCCGCACCAGCAACTCCCGCAGCTCGAACGGCTTGGTGACATAGTCATCGGCCCCCATCTCGAGGCCGACAATCTTGTCCACCGCATCGCTGCGGCCGGTGACCAGAATGATCCCCACCGTGCTGCGCGCCCGCAGTTCACGGGTCAGCAGCAGACCATCTTCCCCCGGCAGGTTGATATCCAGCATCACCAGATCGACCGTCTGCTCCGCCAGCACGGCGCGCATCTCCTGGCCATTTTCGACCGCCGTCACCCGATAGCCCTCCCGCTCAAAATAGCCGGTCAGCTTCTCGCGGGTAACCGCATCATCTTCAACAACCAGAATGTGGTAGCGCATGGGCAGGGTTCACGATGGTCGACAAGGGAGGATTATTCTATTCACATTTTGTCATAAATACCCCTATTTCATTAATTTGTGGCGGCAGCCCTGTTCACAACGCCTCCCTATCATGGCCCCCATCAAAAAAGTGATGTGAGAGAGCATGATGAAAAAACTGTGGCACTTCCTGCGCACCCCCAGCCGTCGCTGGTCGGTACTGGCGCTGGTTCTGGTGGGCGTCGGCGTCACCCTCGCGGGTACCGTCGGCCTGCACTATGGCTTTGAGAAAACCAGCAGCCTCGAATTCTGCATCTCCTGCCACTCCATGAAAGACACCGTCTATCCGGAGTACAAGGAGTCCATCCACTTCAAGAATGCCTCAGGGGTACAGGCGGTCTGTACCGACTGTCACCAGCCGAAGGATTTTGTCGGCAAGGTGGCCCGCAAGATGGAGGCGGCCAACGACCTCTATCAGGAGTACATAGGCCACAGCATCGATACCCAGGAGAAGTTCGAGGACCGACGCCTGCATCTGGCCGAGAAAGTGTGGGCCCGGATGAGCAGCCAGAACTCCAAGACCTGCAAGTCCTGCCACAGCTACGACAACATGGATCACGCCAAGCAATCCCCGGCGGCAGCGCTGGCGATGAAAGATGCGGCGGCGAAGAACATGAACTGCATCGAGTGCCACAAGGGCATCGCCCACGAACTGCCCAACATGGCGGGGGGCTTCCGGGCCACTTACGCCACCCTGGCCAACGACGCGCAACAGGCACCGGCCGCCGAGACCCTCTACAACCTGGGTGAAAAAGATCTCTACGCCAGCGAACAGAGCAACGAACCGGTCGGCAAGCTGCTGCCCGCCTCCCGCATCGAGGTAGTGGCCCGCAGCGGCGATCGCCTCAAGGTGACCATCGAAGGGTGGCGCGAGAGCGACGGCAAGGGCCGGGTGCTGAGCGAATACATGGGCAAGCGGGTCTTTGTCGCCACCGTCCGTGACGAGCTGAAAGCGAGCGAAAAACTCCTCAAACAGGAGACCGACAGCGCCACCCATATCAAGTGGGAACAGGTTCAGGTACAGGCCTGGGTCGATGGCAAGGGCTTTGAGTCCTCACTCAAGCCGATCTGGGATTACGCCGGCGAGATGTACAAATCCACCTGCAACTCCTGCCACGGCGCGCCGGATCCGGCTCACTTCACCGCCAATGGCTGGATCTCGGGGCTCAAGGCGATGTCTGCCTACTATCGCCTGAGCAAGGAAGAGGAGCGCACCCTGCTCAAATACCTGCAAAACCATGCCGCCGATACCGGTGGTCAGGGCAGCCACTAATTCCGGATTCGAGTTCCGGATCCGAGAGAGGAATAACAAGATGATCAATATTTCCCGTCGTGGTTTTCTGGGTGGCTTGCTGGCCAGCGGTGCCTCTGCCCTGATCGGCCCCTCCCTGCTCGGTCGCGCCGTGATGGCCGCCGAGTCCGGCGAAAAACTGGTGCAGTCCGGTTCCCACTGGGGCGCCTTCCGCGCCCGGGTGGTCGATGGCCGCTGGGTCGAGACCCTGCCGTTCGAGCATGACAAGCACCCCACCGAGATGCTCAAGGCCTTGAGTGAGGTGGTCTACAACCCCTCCCGCATCCGCTACCCCATGGTGCGACTGGACTGGCTGCGCAAGGGCCACCAGTCCGACACCAGCGAGCGTGGCCAGAACCGCTTCGTGCGGGTCACCTGGTCCCAGGCGCTGGACTTCTTCTATCACGAGCTGGAGCGGGTGCAGAAAACCTATGGCCCGAGCGCCCTCTATGCGGGTCACTCCGGCTGGCAGTCGGTGGGCAAGCTGCACTCAGCTGGCGCCATGCTTGGCCGCGCCATGAACCTGCACGGCACCTATCTGGCCAAGGCCGGTGACTACTCCACCGGCGCCGCCCAGGTGATCCTGCCCCACGTGGCAGGGGCCATGGAGGTGTACGAGCAGCAGACCTCCTGGCCGCTGGTGCTGGAGCACAGCAAGACCATCGTGATCTGGGGTTCCGACCCCGTCAAAAACCTGCAGGTGGGCTGGCTGGTGCCGGATCACAGCGTCTACGACTACTGGGCGCAGCTGAAAGAGAAGGTGGCCAAGGGCGAGATCCGGGTCATCAGCGTCGATCCGGTCAAATCCAAAACCCAGAAGTACCTCAATTGCGATCAGGTGACCCTGAATCCGCAGACCGACGTGCCGCTGATGCTGGGCATCGCCCACACCCTCTACAGCGAGAAGCGCCACGACGAGGCGTTCCTGAAGAACTACACCACCGGCTTTGACAAGTTCCTGCCCTACCTGCTGGGCACCAGCGATGGTCAGGTGAAGGATGCCGAGTGGGCCGCCGCCATCTGTGGCGTCCCTGCCGAGACCATTCGCGAGCTGGCCCGCGCCATGAGCAGTGGCCGCACCCAGCTCATCGGCGGCTGGTGTGTGCAACGCATGCACCACGGCGAGCAGTACGCCTGGATGCTGGTGGTTCTGGCCTCGATGATTGGCCAGATCGGCCTGCCGGGCGGTGGTTACGGCTTTGGCTGGCACTACAACGGGGCAGGTACCATCACCTCCAGCGGCCCCATCATGTCCGGTTTCAGCTCGGTCATTCCCGGGGTCAAGCCGCGCCATGACGGCGACTGGAAGGGCTACTCCAAATTCATTCCGGTGGCCCGTTTCGTCGACTGCATCCTCAATCCGGGCAAACAGATCGCCTTCAACGGCCAGACAATCACCTACCCCCACATGAAGATGGCGGTGTTCTGCGGCAACAACCCGTTCCACCACCAGCAGGATCGCAACAAGATGGTCGCCGCCTGGCGCAAGCTGGAAACCGTGGTCAGCATCGATCACCAGTGGACTGCCAGCTGCCGCTTTGCCGACATCGTGCTGCCCGCCACCACCACCTATGAGCGGGATGATATCGAGCAGTGGGGCTCTCACTCCAACGCGGGCATTCTGGCCATGTACAAGGTGGTGGAGCCGCTGTTCGAGGCGCGCGATGACTACGACATCTTCGCCGATCTCTGCCGTCGCTTCGGTCGCGAGGCCGAGTTCACCGGCGGCAAGAGCAAGCTGGAGTGGATCCAGAGCATCTATGACGACGCCCGCCTGCAGGGCCGCGGCATCGGCATTCGTCTGCCTCGTTTCAGCCAGTTCTGGCACGGGGAAGGCTTTGTCACCTTCCCGGCGGGCCAGCCCTGGGTGCGCCACGAGTCGTTCCGTCAGGAGCCGGATCTGGAACCGCTCGGCACCCCGTCAGGTCTCATCGAGATCTACTCCAAGACCATCGCCGACTACGGCTATGGGGATTGCCCGGGCCACCCGGTCTGGATCGAGCCCTACGAGCGCTCCCACGGCGGGCCGGGCAGCAAACAGTACCCGCTGCACCTGCAATCCTGCCACCCGGACAAGCGACTGCACAGCCAGCTCTGCTCGTCTGACAACTACCGTGCCACCTACACGGTGCAGGGTCGCGAGCCTGTCTATATGAATCCGCAGGATGCCAAATCCCGTGGCCTCAAGGACGGCGATCTGGTTCGGGTGTTCAACGGCCGCGGTCAGGTATTGGCCGGGCTGGTGGTGAGCGATGACTACGCCCCCGGGGTGGTGCGCATTCAGGAAGGTGCCTGGTATGGGCCGCAAGAGGGCGGCAAGGTGGGTACGCTCTGTACCTATGGTGACCCCAACGTGCTGACCGCCGATATCGGCTCCTCCAGCCTGGCGCAGGCCACCACGGCCCACACCGCGCTGGTGGAGATCGAGAAGTTCCGCGGGCAGGCGCCGGCCGTCACTGCCTTCGCCGCACCGGAATCGGCAAAGGGCATCGACCCCATGTTCCCGGCACTCTGACCCCGAGGGGACGAAAGCGCCCCCTTGAGTTTCCTTTATTTTTAAAGTCGTTAGAATCGGGAGCCATCAAGGCTCCCGATTGCCATCCACGGAGGAAAAATGCAGGAATTTATGGCTACCAGCGAACGCCGGGCCGAACTCTACTGGTGGTTCTCCACCCTGTTCGCCGCCGAACTCAGTGATGAGCAGATCGCCGAATATGACACCTATGATGTGCGAAGCTTTCTGAAAAGCCTCTCGACCCTGGATCCGATGCGCGAGGCCGTGGCCGAACTCAACGACGCCATCGCTCGCCTGCTGGTGCGCCCGGATCGCCAGCTGGAACTGGCCGCCGACTTCGCCGGTCTGTTTCTGGTGGATCCCAAGCAGGGCGCCCTGCCCTACGAATCGCTCTACCGTGGCGATGCCAAGCTGCTGATGCAGGCCCCGATGACCGAGATGCAGGCTCGCCTCGAGCGCCTCGGCATCAATGTCAGCGACAAATACAAAGAGCCTGCCGACCACTTGGCCATCGAGCTGGATCTGATGGGTAATCTCATCATCCGCGCGGCAGAAGCAACAACTGCTGCTGAGCGGGAACGCTGGCTCGACGAGCAGGAAGCGCTGCTGCACGGGCATCTGCTGGGGTGGTTCGACAAGTTCGAAAGCGCTTGTCGCGCCGCCGACCGGTTTGGCTTCTACGGCGCCAGTGCCCGTCTGCTGGGGGTATTCCTCAAGATGGATGCCAACTACCTCTCTCTGGTCAAACCGGCACCGTCCGCCGACTGAGGCCGCGATGAAAACAGCCCTGCTTCTGATTGCATGCTGGCTGCTGGCCCTGATCCCGCTGGATCAGGGCATGACCCCTCTCGTCACCCTGCTGTTCCATCCGGATCGCGAGCTCTACGGCACTGCCCAGCTCACCGGCTTTGGCGGTATCCTGCTCACCCTCTACCTCGCCAATCTCGGGGTCGAGGTGGTACTGCGCCGCCGCTTCCAGATCGCCGGCATGCTGGCGCTGCTGGCCGCCTGGATTGATTTCATCAACTGCAGCGGCAACCAGTCATACTTTCTGCTGCTCTATCTGCTGGCTCTGCCATTCCACCTGCTCGGCTGGCTGGTACTGGTGCGCGGCATTCAGGCATTTGGTCGTCAAAAAGGCTAAAAAAACCGGCCAAACCATTACAAATCATGACAGCCAAATTCTTCTTACCCCAGTCATGGCAAGGGTAAGGGGTGGAAGTCGGGTAATATTCGCTTACATTCAGCCCCCGTTCAGTTTTGTTGCAACCGTTATAGTGCGGCTCCTTTTCAACCGATCCAGGAGCAACCCCATGCCTCTACAGGACGCACGCATCACGGGTCTCGACCTGTTGCGAGGGCTCGTCATCTTTATGGCCGTCTTCGAGCACTACACCGGCTACCTCAACTACTGGTATATCGACTTTTTCACTCGCGAACACGCCTTGTGGGACAGCTTCTATCTCTCCCACAAAGCCATGGCTGGCCACCTGCTGCCCATGGATCACATCACGGCCCAGGTCTCGGCCTGGCTGATCCCCTGGGTCAGCCAGATCTACCTGGCGCTGGCCGCCTTCAACCTGAGTCGTCGTGACCAGGCCAGCTTCAGACCGCAGCTAAAAAGCAAGCTGGTGCTGTTTGTCAGCATCATCGCCGTGCTTTATGTGGAGGGGCTGGTCATCGCCCCCAACTTCGGCGAGGCCATCTCCTTCTATCCGGTGATGCTCTGGATGTGTCTGCTGGCGCTCTTCTCGCTGGTGTATGGCTGGTTTGGCATTCGCGGCATGCTGGTACTGACCGTGCTCAGCCTGTTGCTGGATCAGTTCGGTGTACAGACCCTGCTTGGCCATATCGACAGCTGGATGAAGCTGCACGTTCACCCCGACTATGAGCTGGATGCCCGCCTCGATCTCTTCATGGCCAGCGGCTGTTTCGGCTTTCTCTATGGCTGGTGCTGGCATCAGCGCCCCCAGTGGCGGGATCGCCTCAATCGCTTGGTGCTCACCCTTTCCGTGGTGGCGCTCGCCATCTATCTGCGCCTTGGCGAGACCAGCTCGGTCGAACTCAACGACATTTACGCCAACGAACATGAGCTGGCGCTGGACATGACGGGCCGTGCCGGGATCTGGGGCATGGAGTTTCTGGTGATCGGCATCATCCTGTGGCTGCATCAGCGCAATATTCGTCTCTGCTGGCGACCGCTCAACTGGATCGGCATGTACTCCCTGACCGTCTTCATCTTCCACAAGAGCATCTTCGTCCACCTGTGGGGCCCCCTGCTGCTATGGTGGACGGCTCGTCAGGGCACCATATTGCCCAACAGCTTCGGCCTGATCATGCTGCTCTGTTGCGCCAGCGTACTGCTTATCCATGCTTTCCAGCGCTCCGGCATCATCTGTCACCTGATGGGGATGCATCAGGATCGGGACTGGCAACGACTGTATGGCAAATAAGCGCGGGTTACTGCTGCTCATCGCTCTGATCTCGCCCTTCCCGGCCAGGGCGCTGGTCATGGGCAGCCAATGGCAACTCGACAGCAGCCGGGCGGGAGAGGGCGCCGACTCCACAGTGCAACTATGGCTCGGCTATGAACGCGAAACACAGATGGGCCTTATCTTTATCGATGGCCAAAGTGCGGGCGTCGCGTTGCCCCTTTATCAACAGAGTTTTATCGCGGTGGGGGTCAGCCCCATGCAGGTGGCGGATCACACCCGTTTCGGCGCGCTATGGCGCCTTGGCTGGCAACTGGATGACGAACATCAACTGAGCATTGGCCAGCTTTATGATGTGACCGGTCGTTATGGCCAGATCTGGTATATGGAGCATTCACTCCCGCTGCCTGCCAACGTCTCCCTTAATCTCTGGCTGACGAGAGGTAACCAGGCACACATGTCTGCATATGATGCCGAAGAGGGGTGGCGTGAATGGGGAATGACGCTGGAGCGAAGCTGGAGCTGGGATCAATGGACGCTGGATACCGAAGTGGGTGCGAAACAATGGTTGATGAAGGAACGTGACTGGCAACCCACCATCAGCCTGACGCTGCGCTACCAATTCAGTTTGCAATAGGTGGGAGGAACTCAAAAAAGTCCCAGCATTACCCTCATATGGATACTGCCACCCAGCGACCGCACACCGCAGATGGTCGATACATGGCACAACTTTTTCTCAACAAACAGCAAGATAACTCTGCTGGGCACCCCCTGAAAGCGTTCGTGCCATACTGGAAACCAACACAAGTGATAAATCAATCAATGCCGAGGTCATCATGGATGGGAAGCCTTTCAACGCCGCCACCGAGGCAATCTTGACCCAGCTGTCAGATCACACCGTCCTGACACAGCTGATGGATAACGCCCCTCTGGGCATCGGTGTATTTGACCGCGAATTTCGCTACCGCAAAGTCAATCAGGTGCTGGCCGACATCAATGGCAAAAGCATCGAGGATCATCAGGGCAAGCACCTCAGAGAGGTGGTGCCCAAACTGGCTCCGACGCTGGAACCCATGTTTCAGCAGATCATGCGCAGCGGCATTCCCTACGTGGATATCGCCATCACGGGTCAAACGGCTGCGTATGACAGCAGCTCCCGCCGCTTTCAGGCCACCTACAGCCCGATGCGCAATGAGCAGGGCGAGCTGAGCGGCATCCTCGCCATCGTGAGGGATATCACCGAGCAGTATGAAACCGAACAGCGGCTGCAACTGGCGATGCGCGCAGCTCAAATCGGTGTGTGGGAGTGGCACGTGGCGGAGGACAGATTGCTGTTCGATGGCCAGATTGAGCCGCTGCTGGGCATCGAGGCCAACCAGTTCCACGGCGGGCTGCAAGCGTTCGTCGACTGCTTTGAACCGGGATCAGGCAGCCAGCTCAAGGCGGCCCTGCAAAGCCATGACCCCATCCATCTCACCCTGAGCTACCTCACCGCCCTCAAAGAGCGGCACTGGGTCGATATTCATGCCGACCATGTGCCCGCCACCGAGTCGGTCGGCCACCGGGTCATGGGCGTCATTCACAATGCCACCGCCCGCCGCCGTCAGGAGGAGCGGCTCCATCAGGCCAACGTGGTCTTCGATACCACGGCCGAGGGGATCATCATCCTCGACAGCGAACACCATATTTTGTCGGTCAACCCGGCCTTCACCATGCTGACCCAATACAATGCCGAGGAGGTGATAGGGCGCACCCCGGATATCATCATGCACCCCAGGCGCTACACCGACCTCGACTATCCCTGGTATCACCTGCGTCCCGGCAACAACGCCTGGCATGGCGAGATGGTCTGCCTGCGCAAGGATGGCAGCTACTTCTCCTCCTGGCAGCAGATCAGCGCTGTCTACGACAACTTCAACAACACCACCCACTATGTGATCGCCCTCTCCGACATCAGCGCCATTCGCAAGGTGGAGGCCGAGCTGAATCACCTTGCCTATCACGATCCCCTGACCGAGCTGGGCAATCGCCATCTGTTGCAGGAGCGGCTGGCCCTTGAGCTGAAAACCGCGCAGCTCAATCACAAACGGTTGGGACTGCTCTTTATCGATCTGGATGGCTTCAAGCTGATCAACGACAGCCTGGGACACGGGGTTGGCGATGAGCTGCTCAAGCGGCTTGCTGAGCGGATCCGCGGCTGCCTGCAGCACAACGATCTGGCAACCCGCCTCGGTGGTGACGAGTTTCTGGTGCTGATCCCCTATCTGGAGGAGCCTGACGAGCTGGCGACCCTCGCCAATACCCTGCTGAGAGTCTTGCGCGAGCCGGTTGAGCTGGCCCATGAGCTGGTGGCTATCTCGGCGAGTATCGGTATCGCCATCTATCCGGATCATGCCGACAGCCCGGAAACTCTGGTCAGCGCCGCCGACAGTGCCATGTACGAGGCGAAGAGTCAGGGGCGCAACGGCTTCCAGTTCTATACCCCCAGCATGGCGGCTCGGGCCCGCGAGCGGATGCAGATTGAGCAGGGTCTGCTCAAGGCCCTTGAGCTCGAACAGCTCTGCATCTTCTATCAACCCATGACCAATCTGGCCAACGGCCACCTGAGCGGGCTGGAAGCGCTGCTGCGCTGGCAACACCCCAATGAGGGGATGATAGCGCCGACCCGCTTTATTCCGGTGGCGGAGGAGTGCGGACTGATCGAGAAGATTGGCGAGTGGGTGATGCGCAACGCCTGCGAGCAGGGGAAAAACTGGCTGGCCGCCGGGCTGCCGGTGCCCCGCTTGTCGGTTAATGTGTCGGTGCGGGAGATGCGCTCCCCCGGCTACGTTGAGCGGGTCGCAGCCATTCTGGCCGAGACCGGATTTCCGCCAGAGCGGCTGGAAATTGAGGTGACGGAGAGCATCATCCAGCGGGTCGAACAGAGTCTGGATCTCTTTACCCGCCTGAAAAATCTCGGCGTGCAGATTGCCATCGATGACTTTGGCACCGGCTTCTCGTCACTGAGTCTGCTCAAGACCCTGCCGATCGATCGCATCAAGATCGACCGGGCCTTTGTGCAGGCATTACCGGAAGACAAGAACAGTCGGGAGCTCTGCCGCACCATCATCAATCTGGCCGACAGTCTGGATATGGAGGTCACCGCCGAGGGAATTGAAACCAAGGCACAACACGCCTTCTTGCAGTCACTCAACTGCGGCGAAGGACAGGGCTATCTGTTCAGCAAACCACTGCATGTCGAGCATATGGGGGATCGCCTGCATCAGCGCTATGCCTCATAGCGGCAGGCAATGCTCATCACCAGCCGGGAGGCATCCGCCTCCTGGCTGCCAACCGGATTACCACTCAATCTGCACGCGGGATTCCCAACCATCATCACGGTCATTGAGCATGCGCGTCAGCGGTGATTCGCCAGCATAGCGGGGGGCAGGCTCCCTGAAGGTGAGTCTGGTGCCGGGCTCTTTGGCCTGCCATGCATGACCAAGCTGATCGGCCACCCGATCACGCAGCGCGGGTGAGGCCTCCTGATGGGTGATCGCAAACTCTTTCAGCGGTTCACCAGCAGGCACTGGCGCATCAAACTGCCAGAGGGATGCACAGAGCAACAGGGAAAACATAATCACCTCCAATTAATCGACACGCCCCTTTTACCCGCTCACCGATTAATTGTCACTCTTTGCCCTGTAACCAACTGTTGCCGCCTATCCAAAAGTCTAATTGCCCCCCGCTACCAAAGGTATAAGTTGTTAAGAAACCATTAAAAGATCTATTCAAAGGAGTGACAGATGAGCGAGAGCAAGGTCTACCCGGTCAAATCCCATATCAGCGACAGCGCCCTGCTGGACAAGGCCGGGTACGAGGCCATGTATCAGGCCTCCATCGACAATCCGGACGCCTTCTGGGGAGAGCAGGGGAAAATCCTCGACTGGATGACACCCTATACCAAGGTCAAGAACACCTCCTACGATCCGGGCCATGTCTCCATCAAATGGTTTGAAGATGGCCAGCTCAACGTCTCGGCCAACTGTCTCGATCGCCATCTCGCCGAACGGGGTGACAAGGTCGCCATCATCTGGGAAGGGGACAACCCCGCCGAAGATCGTAAACTCACTTACCGTGAGCTGCACAGCGAAGTGTGCAAGTTTGCCAACGTATTGAAAGCACAAGGGGTTCACCGCGGCGACGTGGTCTGCCTCTATATGCCCATGGTGCCCGAAGCCGCCATCGCCATGCTGGCCTGTACCCGCATCGGCGCGGTACACAGCATCGTCTTCGGCGGCTTTTCGCCGGAAGCGCTGGCCGGTCGCATCATCGACTCGGGCTCGCGCATCGTGATCACCGCCGACGAGGGACTGCGTGGCGGCCGTCCGGTGCCGCTGAAGAAGAATGTGGATGAAGCGCTCACCAACCCGGATACCCAGGTCAGCAAGGTGATCGTGCTCAAGCGCACTGGGGGTAATGTCGCCTGGCACAACCACCGCGACATCTGGTGGCACGAAGCGACCGCTGCCGTCAGCAGCGACTGCCCGCCCGAGGCGATGAACGCCGAAGATCCGCTCTTTATCCTCTATACCTCCGGCTCCACCGGCAAACCCAAGGGCGTGTTGCACACCACCGGCGGCTATCTGGTTTATGCCACCCTCACCTTCAAATATGTGTTCGACTACCACGAACAGGACATCTACTGGTGTACCGCCGACGTGGGCTGGGTCACCGGCCACTCCTATCTGGTCTACGGGCCGCTGGCCAATGGCGCCACCACCATCATGTTCGAAGGGGTGCCCAACTACCCGGCCACCAACCGCATGAGCCAGGTAGTGGACAAGCACCAGGTCACCATTCTCTATACCGCCCCCACCGCCATCCGCGCGCTGATGGCCAAGGGCAACGAAGCGGTCACCGGCACCTCGCGCCAGAGCCTGCGCATCATGGGCTCGGTGGGTGAGCCCATTAACCCGGAAGCCTGGGAGTGGTACTACCGCACCATTGGCGATGAGCGCTGCCCCATCGTCGATACCTGGTGGCAGACCGAGACCGGCGGCATCCTGATTACGCCGCTGCCCGGCGTCACCGACCTGAAACCGGGCTCGGCCACCCGCCCCTTCTTCGGGGTGCAACCGGCGCTGGTGGACAACATGGGCGAGCCGCTGGAGGGTGCCACCGAGGGCAATCTGGTGATCACCGACTCCTGGCCGGGTCAGATGCGCACCGTATTTGGCGATCATGAGCGCTTCGAGCAGACCTACTTCTCCACCTTCCCCGGCCGCTACTTCACTGGCGACGGTGCCCGTCGCGATGCCGATGGCTACTACTGGATCACCGGTCGGGTGGATGATGTACTGAACGTCTCCGGCCACCGCATGGGTACCGCCGAAATTGAATCGGCGCTGGTGGCCCATCCCAAGATCGCCGAAGCGGCGGTGGTGGGGGTTCCTCACGAGATCAAGGGTCAGGGCATCTACGCCTATGTCACCCTGATCGCCGGGGAAGAGCCGAGCCGCGAGCTGCACAAAGAGGTGAAAGAGTGGGTGCGCAAGGAGATTGGCGCCATCGCCACGCCAGATGTCATTCACTGGGCGGAGGGGCTGCCGAAGACCCGTTCCGGCAAGATCATGCGCCGGATCTTGCGCAAGATCGCCACCGGCGAGACCGACAGTCTGGGGGATATCTCCACCCTGGCGGATCCGGGCGTAGTAGACAAACTTATCCGCGAGAAGTCGGAAGCCGCCTGATCCCGCTTCGTTTGTTGCTCAGCAAAGCCGGCCCTGCGCCGGCTTTGACGTTTCTCATCCGCCAGCAAACAGCAAGGCGGCAGTCACGGAGCCTTGCCGACCGAAACGCGCAATAAATAGCCAGATGTAGAGATTAGACCAGTAAAATGCTGCTAATTTTCACGAAATCAATATAATTGCGAAATCTGTGTGCCAGGGCACACCGATTTGCGCAGAAAATGGCTAGATTTCTGGTAGTCCACAAGATAGCTGATAGATAGCAGCATTATCATCGAGGATGCACTCAATATGTCGCAAAATCACCGAATTCTCCTGCTCAACGGACCAAACCTGAATCTGCTGGGCAAACGGGAACCGGGTATCTACGGCAGCAAGACGCTCGATGAGATCGTCGCCGATCTGAAGCTTAACGCCAGCGAACTCGGTGTCACTCTGGAACATCTGCAATCCAACGCCGAACATGAGTTGGTCAGCCGCATCCATCAGGCCATGGGCCAGGTGGATTTTATCATCATCAATCCAGCCGCCTTCACCCACACCAGCGTCGCTATTCGCGATGCGCTGCTGGGCGTTGCCATCCCTTTTATCGAGGTTCACCTGTCAAACGTCCATGCCAGGGAGCCGTTCCGTCATCACTCCTATCTGTCTGATGTCGCCAAAGGGGTCATTTGTGGTCTGGGAGCCGATGGCTACCAATTCGCTTTAACCGCGGCCGTGCACCATCTGCGCGCGGCTTGATAATCACTGATCAGATAAAGAAGAAAGAGAATGCTAATGGATATCCGCAAAATCAAGAAGCTGATTGAACTGGTTGAAGAGTCCGGCATCGCCGAACTGGAGATCTCCGAAGGTGAAGAGTCCGTTCGCATCAGCCGCAACTTCTCCGGTCAGGTGACCACCGCCATGCCGCAGATGATGATGCAGCAAGCCGCTCCGGTTGCCGCACCTACCGCTGCCACCCCGGTTGCCGCACCTGCCGCTGATGCCGCGCCGAGCGGTCACCTGATGCGCTCCCCGATGGTTGGCTCCTTCTACCGCTCCTCTAGCCCGGATGCCAAACCGTTCGCGGAAGTGGGTCAGCACGTCAATGTCGGCGACACCCTGTGCATCGTCGAAGCCATGAAAATGATGAACCAAATCGAGTCTGACAAGGCCGGTGTGATCAAAGCGATCCTGGTTGAAAATGGTCAGGCCGTCGAATTTGACGAGCCGCTGTTCATCATCGAATAAGGGAAATCGCCACCCATGTTGGACAAAGTAGTCATCGCCAACCGCGGTGAAATTGCCCTGCGGATCCTGCGCGCTTGTAAAGAGCTCGGGATCAAGACAGTGGCCGTTCACTCCACCGCCGACCGGGAGCTCAAACATGTGCTGCTGGCCGACGAATCCATCTGTATCGGCAAACCGGCCAGTACCGACTCCTACCTCAACGTCCCGGCGATCATCGCCGCCGCCGAGGTAACCGGTGCCGTGGCTATCCACCCGGGTTACGGCTTCCTCTCCGAGAACGCCGACTTCGCCGAAGTGGTCGAAAAATCCGGCTTCATCTTCATCGGCCCTAGGCCTGAGACCATTCGCCTGATGGGTGACAAGGTCTCTGCCATCGAAGCGATGAAGAAGGCTGGCGTACCGTGCGTACCGGGCTCTGACGGCCCCGTCGACAACGACGCCAAGCACAACGCCGCCATTGCCAAACGCATCGGCTATCCGGTGATCATCAAGGCCGCCGGTGGCGGTGGTGGTCGCGGTATGCGCGTGGTGCGCAATGAGGCGGAACTGGCGGGCGCCATCGCCCTGACCAAATCCGAAGCAGGCCAGTTCTTCAAGAACGACATGGTCTACATGGAGAAGTACCTGGAAAACCCGCGCCACATCGAAATTCAGGTGTTGGCTGACGGCCAGGGCAACGCCCTCTATCTGGGCGAGCGTGACTGTTCCATGCAGCGTCGCCACCAGAAAGTGGTGGAAGAGGCACCGGCACCCGGCATCACCGCCGAGATGCGCAAGTTCATCGGCGAGCGCTGCGTGCGCGCCTGTATCGAGATCGGCTACCGCGGTGCGGGTACTTTCGAGTTCCTGTACGAGAACGGCGAGTTCTATTTCATCGAAATGAACACCCGTATTCAGGTTGAGCATCCGGTCACCGAGATGGTCACCGGTATCGATCTCATCAAGGAGCAGCTGCGCATCGCCGCCGGTCAGCCCCTGTCGATCACCCAGCAGGATATCCGCATCCGTGGCCATGCCATCGAGTGCCGGATCAACGCCGAAGATCCGGCCACCTTCATGCCCTCTCCGGGTCTGGTGCAGCGCTTCCACGCGCCGGGTGGTCTGGGTGTGCGTTGGGACTCCCACATCTATGCCGGTTACAAGGTACCACCCCACTACGATTCGATGATCGGCAAGCTGATCTGCTACGGCGAGAATCGTGACATTGCCATCGCCCGCATGCGCCATGCGCTGGACGAGCTGGTGGTGGAAGGGATCAAGACCAACGTACCGTTGCAAAAAGAGATCATGAAAGACGAAAACTTCCAGCACGGTGGCACCAATATCCACTATCTGCACAAGAAGTTGGGTCTGTAAGATCTCGCAGGCAGAACAATCACTTCCGGCCGGATAGCAGCCAGCTGTTTATCTGCAATCCAGCCGGAAGTCAGCTCCGCAAGGAGTCTCTGCTGAAAAAGGGCCATGGCGACATGGCCCTTTTTTGTTATCCTTGCGCCCCTCAAATTTGTCGGAGGCCAAGGTGAACCGTTTTGCTCTCGCCCGCCGGGAAGCAGCTTTCTGCCTGCTGCTGACCCTGTTCTACTTCTTTGCCTGGTATGGCACCGCCTATTTTATCCCGCTCCAGCTGGAGTTGTGGGGGCTGCCACTGTGGTTCCTGCTCAGCTGCATGGTGATGCCACTGCTGTTCATTCTGCTCTGCGCCCTGATGGTGAACCGGCTGTTTGTGGAGATCCCCCTCGATACCCACGCCCCTTCCGGCAAGGAGTCATCCCATGAATCTTGAGCTGATGCTGCCGCTCGTCATCTATCTGGTGCTGGTGCTGGGGGTCGGTTTCTGGGCCAGCCGCCATCGCGCCGAAGGCAACTTCGTGCAGGAGTATTTCATCGGCAACCGCAGCATGGGCGGGCTGGTGCTGGCGATGACGCTAGTGGCCACCTACACCTCGGCCTCCTCCTTTATCGGCGGGCCGGGTGCGGCCTACAAGATTGGTCTGGGCTGGGTGTTGCTGGCGATGATCCAGCTGCCCACCGTCTGGCTCACCCTGGGGGTACTGGGCAAGAAGTTCGCCATCATCGCCCGCCGGGTCAATGCGGTGACCATCAACGACATGCTGTGGGCCCGCTACCAGAGCAAGGCGGTGGTGATACTCGGCTCCGTCACTATCATCCTCGCCTTTATCGCGACCATGGTGGTGCAGTTTATCGGCGGCGCCCGCCTGCTGGAGACCGCCACCGGACTCTCCTACCAGCAGGGGTTGATGCTGTTTGCCAGCTGCGTGCTGCTCTACACCATCATCGGCGGCTTTCGTGCGGTGGTGATGACCGATGCCCTGCAGGGGATCATCATGCTGATCGGCACCGGCGCCCTGCTGGCGGGGATTCTGATTGCCGGTGACGGCCTGCCGAACCTCATCCACCAGCTCAGGGAGATCGATCCCAAGCTGGTGAGCCCGCAAGGGGCCGATGACATGCTGACCCAGCCCTTTATGCTGAGCTTCTGGATCCTGGTCTGTGTCGGGGTGGTCGGTCTGCCCCACTCGGCGCTGCGCTGCTTTGGCTATCGCGACAGCAAGGCGCTCCATCGCGGCATTCTGATCGGCACCGTGGTCAGCGCCCTGCTGATGTTCGGCATGCATCTGGCTGGCGCCCTTGGCCGCGCCATCCTGCCCGGCATGGACAGCCCGGACAAGATCATGCCCTCCCTGATGATGGAAGTGCTGCCCCCCTGGCTGGCCGGTGTCTTTCTGGCGGCGCCGATGGCGGCCATCATGTCCACCATCGACTCCCAGCTGATCCAGGCCTCAGCCACTCTGGTGAAAGATCTCTACCTCAACTACCTGAGTCCGAAGCAGGAGAAGCTGGAAGTGCGCATTCCGCGTCTCTCTCTGCTCTGTACCCTGATCCTCGGCACTCTGGTGCTGCTGGCGGCGTTGCAACCGCCCGAGATGATCATCTGGCTCAACCTGCTCGCCTTTGGCGGTCTGCAGGCGGTGTTCCTCTGGCCGCTGGTGCTTGGCCTCTACTGGTCGCGGGCCAACGGCCCGGGCGCGCTGGCCAGCATGGTCAGCGGCATCGTCAGCTATGGGGTACTGAGTCAGTGGGGGATCAAGCTGGCTGGCCTGCACGCCATCGTGCCGAGCCTCACGCTGGCGCTGGTGATCTTTATCGCGGTGAGCCTGCTGACGGCGCCGCCCTCGCGGGAAGTGCGCGAGCTTTTCGAGCAGAAATAATAAAAAGATAAATTAGGGGTTCCAAAACTATCCCCAAATGGGTGGTTTCCGGTTAAACTGTGCGCCAAGTCACAAAAAGTAGCCGCTGTATGCCCGTAAAAGCCACTCGACAAGTCGTCACTCAAGCCCTGCAGCGGCTCGGTTATGCCCTGCTGCTGCCCGTCTCCATCCTGCCGATGGCGGCGTTGATCTACCGGCTTGGGCAACCCGACGTACTCGATTTGGCGGTGCTCTCCCTCACCGGTCAGGCGATCTTCAGCCAGATGCCGCTCATCTATGCGGTGGCGATCGCCTTTGGCCTGAGTCGGCAGGAGCTGGGCGGACAGACGCTGGCGGGGGCGGTCAACTTCCTGCTGCTCAGCACCGCTTTCAACACGCTGGCCCCCAACCTGCACGCCGACATGATCTGCGGCCTGCTGGCGGGGCTCACCACCGCCATCATCTATCCCTGGGTTCACCAGCAAACACTGCCTCGCTGGCTGCAGATCGCCAAGGGGGAGTTTCCCAGCCTGCTGGTGTCGGCCTTGGCCTGTCTGCTGATCGCCATTCCCCTCTCGCTGCTGTGGCCGCCGCTGGAGCGCGGGCTGACCCTGCTCACCTCCGAGCTGCTCACCACGCCGTTTGGCGCCTTCTGCTACGGCACCCTCAACCGCTTGTTGATCCCGCTCGGGCTGCATCAGGTATTGGGCAGCGTCATCGGCCTTGGCGAGAGCAACCTGCAGGCGCTGGCTGCCGCCCAACCCCTTCATGAAGGGTATGTGGCCGGTCTCTACCCCATCATCATGTTCGGCCTGCCGGGCGCCTGTTTTGCCATCTGGCTGCATCGCCAACGGATGCAGCGGCTGCCGCAGGGCGGGCTGCTGCTCACTCTGGCGCTCACCTCGGCACTGGTGGGCATCACAGAGCCCATCGAGTTTCTGTTCGCCTTTACCGCCCCCTGGCTGTTTCTCGCCCACGCCCTGCTGACCGGGCTGTCGCTGGCTGTTTGTAGCGGGCTGGGGATCAAGGTGGGCAGTTACTTCTCCGCCGGACTGCTGGATCTGGTGCTGAGTTATCAATCCGGTGAGCACAGCTTCTGGCTCATTCCGGTCGGTATCCTGTTCTTCGTCGCCTACACCCTGCTGTTCTATCAGCTGCTGGAGCGCGCCCCCCTCAGCATGCCGAGCAAACCCATCGCTGTGGAGCATCCGCGCCTCGCCAGCGTCGCCCCCTCCGACCCGCAGATGCTGGCGATCCAGTACCTCAAGGTGCTGGGCGGGATGGACAATCTGGTGGCGATGAGCGTCTGCCTCACCCGGCTCAGCCTGCGGGTGCGCGATATTTCGCTGGTGGATCAATCCCGCCTGCTGGGGCTGGGCTGCCTCTCCTGGATCCAGCTCAACGACCACCAGCTGGTGCTGGTGCTGGGCCCCAGTGCCAGCCTGATTGAAGGGCAGATCCGCATGCTGGCGGAGCGCCAGTCGGTGCCCCTTGGCCTCAAACCCAATCAGGAGTCGGCCAGCCAGAGCAGCTGGTAACTCAGGCGAACGACAACCGCTCGGCCACGAAATCCATCAGGGTGCGCAGGGCGGGGGCCAGATGCTCCCGACTCGGATAGATAAGGTAAAACGGGTTGGCCGGAATGGGCTGATCCGGCAACACCTTCTGCAATCGCCCCGCCGCCAAATCCCCCTCACAGACATGGTGGGGCAACAAGGCAATCCCCCCGTCATGGAGCGCCATCTCCCGCAGCGCCAGCAAGCTGTTGCTGACACAGGCCCCCTGCGGCCGCCAGCCCCCCTCCTGCAATGGCCACACCGGCATGGCCGAGTGCACCAGACAGGCATAACGTCCCAGCTCGCTCAGCTGTTGCGGCATGCCGTGAGCCGCCAGATAGGCAGGTGCCGCCACCAGATGGCGTGCCACCTGACCGATGCGCCGACAGATGAGGCTGGAGTCTTTCAGCGGCGCCGCCCGCAGCGCCAGATCGTAACCCTCCCCCACCAGATCGAGCTGTTCGTCACTCAGGGTCAGCTCCAGCACTACCTCTGGATAGAGGGCGCGAAACTCGGCGAGGATCCGGCCAAGCAGCAGGGTGCCGGTCGCCTCGGGGGCGGTGATCCGCACCCGCCCCGCCGGGGCCGAGCGCAGCCTTGCCATCGCCAGATTGGCGCTGCGCGCCAGTGCCAGCAATCCCTGACAGTGTTCGACATAGAGTTCCCCCTGCGGCGTCAGGCTCAACCTGCGGGTGGTGCGCTGCAACAGCCGCACCCCGAGCTGGGATTCGAGCCGCGAGATCTTCTGACTCACCGACGACTTGGGCATACCGAGCAGCTCGGCGGCTCGGGTAAAGCTCCCCTGCTCCACCACGGTGGCGAACAGTCCCATCAACTCCAGATCGACATTGTTCATATACTCAAACAGTCTTTACCGATTACCCATCTTAATCTTGATAATCAACCAGACTAGAGTGAGTGGCAATCCCGAACACACCGATTTAAAAGGAAAAGCCATGAAAGCCATAGCCCTGACTCACTATCTGCCAAGCGACCACCCCGACTGCTTTATCGCCGCCAACCTGCCCGACCCCAACCCTGGCCCGCGGGACCTGCTGGTGCGGGTCACAGCTACCTCCGTCAATCCAGTGGATACCAAGGTGCGCTCCCCCAAGGCCAAAATTGAAAGCTCACCCCGGGTACTGGGTTGGGATGCGGTGGGAGAAGTGATCGCCACCGGCAGCGAAGTGACCCTGTTCAAGGCGGGCGATCGGGTCTGGTATGCCGGCGACATTAGCCGTCCGGGCAGCAACAGCGCCTTGCAACTGGTGGATGAGCGCATCGCCGCGATCGCCCCCACCAGCTTGAGCGATGTGGAGGCCGCCGCCCTGCCGCTCACCGCCATCACCGCCTGGGAGACCCTGTTCGAGCGCTTCGCCCTCACCCGCGAGAGCCGTGGCAAACTGCTGATCATCGGCGGCGCCGGTGGCGTGGGCTCCATTGCCATCCAACTGGCCCGCCAGCTCACCGGCATGGAGGTGATTGCGACCGCATCCCGCCCAGAGAGCCGTGAGTGGTGCCTCGAAATGGGCGCCCATCAGGTCGTGAACCACCACAAGTTGCAGGAGGAGCTGACCGCCCTTGGCATCACTCAGGTCGATGCCATCTTCTGCACCAACGCCACCGCCGAGCACTGGGCCACCATGGCCGGGCTGATCCGCCCGTTTGGCCATATCTGTACCATCGCCGAATCGAGCGAGCCGTGGGATCTCTCCCTGCTCAAGAGCAAGAGTGTCACCTTCAGCCAGGAGTTCATGTTCACCCGCTCCCTGTTCCAGACGCCGGACATGATCGAGCAGCACCGCCTGCTCGGCCGGGTGGCGGCACTGGTCGATGAAGGGGTACTGCAGACCACCCTGACCAGGACCATCCCTTCGCTGACCCCGGTCACGCTGGCTCAGGCCCATGCCGAGGTGGAGGCGGGCCGCATGGTAGGCAAGCTGGTGATCGACATGAGCGGCTTTGCCAACTAAGCCCTCAAACGCACCATGATGGGATAAGTTCACCAAGGAGATGCCCCAAACGGGCACAACCAGCGGCGCTCATGTCAGCCAGTGGCAGGCCAACGTCCGACAATCAGCCAAAAAAGAGGCCATTTCGCGAGAAATGGCCTGAATACCTGAACATTGGGGTAACAATCACACACATATCCTTATGCAGGACATATTAGTCTTTGCATCTGGCGTGCCAACAGCAGCATGAATGCGCCCAAACGGCGTCAGCCCGTCCTTGAGCAAGGTGCCGACCTTGCTCTTTTTTTGTCTGGCAGACTGTTTACCAGGCCAACAAACAAAGATAAAAAAATGCCACCCGAGGGTGGCAGTGAAAGATGACGGAACTTGAGCAAAGCGTTCAGCGAAAACCGATCGTCTTCGCCTGCATAGAGCAATACAGGAACCGTGCCAATCCGGCAAAAGCCCCCATATCCCCCCACATCATGGGCAAACCACGACAGCACTGCCCCATGATGATAGAATCTCGCGGTTTCACATTTATGAAGAGTCGACGCCATGCCCTGGATACAAATTCGAATCAACGCCACTGCCAAGACCGCAGACAAGGTGAGCAACATGCTGCTGGGGCGTGGAGCCCAGGCCGTGACCTTTATGGATGCCAAGGATGTGCCCGTCTATGAACCCATGCCCGGTGAAACCCCGCTCTGGGGCGAGACCGAAGTGATGGGTCTGTTCGATGCCGAAACCGATCCGGCCCCCACCATCGCCTTCTTCCAGCAGATTTTCGGCGAAAACGTCGGCTACAAGGTCGAGCAGCTGGAAGACAAGGACTGGGTGCGCGAGTGGATGGATCACTTCCACCCCATGCAGTTTGGCGAGCGCCTCTGGATCTGCCCGAGCTGGCGCGATGTGCCGAACCCCGATGCGGTCAACGTCATGCTGGATCCGGGTCTGGCCTTCGGTACCGGTACCCACCCCACCACCGCCCTCTGCCTGCAGTGGCTGGACGGACTGGATCTGACCGGTAAAACCGTGGTCGACTTTGGTTGTGGCTCCGGCATTCTCGGCATCGCCGCCCTGAAGCTGGGCGCCGCCCGCGTCATCGGCATCGACATCGACCCGCAAGCCATCCAGGCCAGCCGCGACAACGCCGAGCGTAACGGGGTTGCGGGCCAGATCGAACTCTACCTGCCGGCCGACCAGCCGCAAGATGTCGAAGCGGACGTGGTGGTCGCCAACATCCTGGCCGGCCCGCTGCGCGAACTGGCGCCACTTATAGCCGGCCACGGCAAAGCGGGCAGCCTGATGGCCCTCTCCGGCGTGCTGGAGAGCCAGGCGCCGGAGCTGGAAACCATCTACGGCCAGTGGTTCGAGATGGACCCGACCGCCGTCAAGGAAGAGTGGTGCCGCCTCTCCGGCCGCAAGCACGGCTAAGCGCGGGCAACATAGACGCCAACCTCATGCCATCAGGGCTCCCATTCGGGGGCCCTGATTGTTTTGGCCTGTCGAACTCTTCCAGGTCCGTGGACATGGGCATGATCGCCCTCCCTTCTGATTGTGTTCGTTTGAAAACAACACTCGCCTTTATTCCGGTAAGATAGCGATCCGAGCCAACGCAACCGAGAGGGACTTCTTATGCGGATTGCCATTCTGGATGACTATCAGGATCAGGTGCGCCACCTCCCCTGCTTTGCGCTGCTTGCAGCTCATGACGTTATCATCCTCAACCAGAGCGAACCGGATCCGGCGCGACTTGCAGCCAAGCTGGCAGATGTGGAAGCACTGGTGCTGATCCGCGAGCGTACCCGCATCGACGAACAACTGCTGATGCGGCTTCCCACCCTTAAACTCATCAGCCAGACCGGCAAAATCAGCCAGCATATCGACCCGGCACTGTGCCAGCGGTACGGCGTTGCCGTGGCAGAAGGCGTAGGCAGCCCCATTGCCCCCGCCGAGCTCTGCTGGGCGCTCATCATGGCCGCCTCCCGCCATATTCCGGCTTACAGCCAAGCGCTGGGCCAAGGTCAATGGCAGCAATCCGGCAGCCTCGGTTTGGGACGCACTCTGCATGGCCTGACACTCGGCATCTGGGGCTACGGCAAGATAGGCCAGCGGATCGCCCGCTATGGCAAGGCATTTGGCATGTCGGTACTGATATGGGGCAGTGAGGCTTCGCGAAGGCAGGCCGAGCTGGATGGCTATGCCAGCGCCTCTGGCAAGGAGGCGTTCTTCAGTCAAGCCGATATCCTCACACTGCATCTGCGCCTGAGCGAGACAACCCGCGGCGCTGTTACCCGCGCAGATCTGACCCGCATGAAAGGTGACTCTCTGCTGGTCAATACCAGCCGGGCCGAACTTATCGAGCCGGGCGCCCTCTATGCGGAGCTATGCAACCATCCTGGGAAACGGGCCGCGATCGATGTGTTTGACATCGAACCGGCAACGCCACAAAACGAGCCCCTGCTGCGCCTGCCCAACGTATTGGCGACACCTCATCTCGGCTATGTGGAGCAAAACAGCTACGAACTCTACTTTCGCGTGGCGTTCGAGAATGTTCTGGCCTTTGCCGAAGGCAGACCTGCCAATCTGGTTCTGCCCGTATCGGGTGGATGATCACGTTCCTCCTGCCGTATTGGCGCCAATATCCAATCCCATGACAGATGAAGGAAAGGAACCTCCATGAGCGAATACCAGAAGATGATCAGCAGCCAACCGTACAACTGCATGGCCCCCGAGTTGGCCCAGTTGCGCTTGGAGGCGGCACGGCGCTACCGCCGTTTCAATCAGGCGGAAGAGGACGCAGAGCAGCGGACACAGCTGGCGGAGCTGGTTGGCGAACTGGCAGAGAACGCCTTTATCTGCCCGCCCCTCTACTGTACCTATGGCCGCCACATCCACCTAGGCAAGGACTCCTACATCAATATGGGGGCGACCCTGCTGGATAATGCCCCCATCCGCATCGGCGCCAACGTGATGATTGGGCCAAATGTGCAGATCTATACCGCAGCCCATGCACTGGAGGCCGACGAACGGATTCAGGGAACAGAGACGGCGCTGCCGGTCACCATTGAAGATAAGGTCTGGATTGGGGGCGGCGCCATCTTGCTGCCCGGTGTCACCATAGGGCGAGAGGCGATCGTCGGCGCGGGTGCTGTAGTCACCAAAGATGTACCGGCCGGTGCCCGGGTAGTCGGCAACCCGGCCCGGATCCTGCCCGCCAAAAACAGGGCATAAGGTAGCCACCGGGCGGTGAGCCGATGCCGCCATCAGCTCACCGCCGCCCCGACACCTCATAAAAAATAAAGCCCAATGTCACGAAGACGTTGGGCTGTTAAAAGGTGCTACGGAATTGCGACTCTCATCGCAGAAAAATTAGAAGGAGTGCCCTTCTAAACTGGCAGGGAGATATTATCGAATGCGCAAACGTTTTACATAGTGAAATACAACAGGATTGCGAGGTACATCGCACTATTTAAATAATTACCTGCTATGGCACGCGAAGCCTCTTTGACCCATTTATTTTCCCCAACCACTCTGGTTACTATTCACGGTTAAACAAAAAAGCCCCGATTTCTCGAGGCTTTACTTTTTTCTAGCGCAACGTGACCGAAGTGTCAGAAACGGCGGACAAACTCATCGCGCGGCAGTTCGCGCAGTTTGCGCGCTTCCAGCATGGGGGTGCCGAGGTAGAGGAAGCCCACCAGCTGATCTTCCGCCGCCAATCCCAGTCCCTTGTTGATCTGCGCATCGAAGATAAACCAGCCGGAGCGCCAGATGCCGTTGAAGCCCTGCGCCTGCGCCGCCATCTGCATTGCCATCAGGGCGCAACCGGCGGAGAGCTCCTGCTCCAGTTTCGGCACCTTGGGGTGCTCCTGATAACGGGTTGCCACCGCCACGACCAAGGGCGCCCGCAGCGGCGCTTCGCTGCACTTCTTGACGCTATCGTCATCCTCGCCACGAGCACGGGCAGCCTCGGCCAACAGCTTGCCCAACCGCTCGCGCCCCTCCCCTTCAAACAGAATGAATTGCCAGGGAGTCAGGGTGCCGTGATCCGGCGCGCGCAGGCCCGCCTTGAGGATATTGTCGAGCACCTCACCACTCGGTGCGGGTGTGGTCAGGCGGCCACAGGAGTGGCGGTTGAGCAACAGGGTGAGGGCATCCATGGGCAATTCCTTCTCTGGGGCAATGATGGCGCTACCTTAGCACAGCACCGAATGAAGAAAACCCCTGAGGCTCAGGGGTTTATCGCACTATAAAGGGCAGGATGGCACAGCTGGCTAGATAACCGCAGCCAGCTCGGCCCCCTGGCGGATGGCCCGCTTGGCATCCAGCTCGGCAGCCACGTCGGCACCGCCGATGATGTGCACCGGCTTGCCTACCGCCTGCAACCCGGCCTGCAGCTCCTTGAGGGGCTCCTGCCCGGCGCAGACTATCACCTGATCCACCGGCAGACACTGCTTGGTCCCGCCCACCTGAATGTGCAAGCCCTCGTCATCGATCCCCAGATATTGCACCCCGGAGAGCATCTGCACCTTGCGGTTCTTGAGCACGGTACGGTGGATCCAGCCGGTGGTCTTGCCAAGGCCGTCACCCACCTTGCTCTCCTTGCGCTGGAGCAGCCAGATCTGGCGCTCGGGGGCGTCGATTTCAGGAGTCGTGAGGCCGCCACGCTCGCCGAGTTGCTTGTCAATGCCCCACTCCTTGAGCCAGTGATCACGGTGGCTCCCGGCATCTGTCTCAACCCTTTTCTCCACAAGGAATTCGGCCACATCGAAGCCGATACCGCCAGCGCCGATCACCGCCACCTTATCACCGACCGGCTTGTGATCCCGCAATACATCGAGGTAGTTCAATACCTTGGGATGCTCGATCCCCGGAATATTGGGGGTGCGCGGACGGATACCGGTGGCGAGGATCACCTCGTCAAAACCGCCGCCGAGCAGGCTCTCGGCACTCTGGCGCTGACCAAGGTAAAGCTCGACGCCGCACTTCTCCAACCGCTTGGCGAAATAGCGCAGGGTCTCGTGAAACTCCTCCTTGCCGGGGATCTGCTTGGCGAAATTGAACTGGCCGCCGATTTCGCTCGCCTGATCGAACAGGCTCACCTGATGGCCGCGCTCGGCGGCGTAGCAGGCAAACGCCAGCCCGGCCGGGCCTGCCCCCACAACCGCCAGCTTCTTGGGCTGTGGCACGCGGCCAAAGGTCAGCTCGGTCTCGAAACAGGCGCGGGGATTGACCAGACAGGAGGCCCGCTTCTGCTTGAAGACATGGTCAAGGCAAGCCTGGTTGCAGGCGATGCAGGTGTTGATCTCGTCCGCCCGATTCTCGGCCGCCTTGATGACAAATTCGGGATCCGCCAGGAAGGGGCGCGCCATGGAGACCATATCCGCCTCGCCGCCCACCAGAATGCGCTCGGCCACCTCCGGGGTGTTGATCCGGTTGGTGGTGATAAGCGGCACGGTGAGATGCTTTTTCAGCTCGGCAGTGACCCAGCTGAAGGCGCCGCGCGGCACGCTGGTGGCGATGGTGGGAATACGCGCCTCGTGCCAGCCGATGCCAGTGTTGATCAGGGTCACCCCCACCGCTTCCAGCGCTTTGCCTAGCGCAATCACCTCTTCCAGGGTCGAGCCCTGCTCCACCAGATCGAGCATGGAGAGGCGGAAGATAATGATGAAGTCGGTGCCGACCCGCTCGCGGATGGCGCGAACAATTTCCACCGGGAAGCGCATCCGGTTTTCGCTGCTGCCGCCCCAGCCATCGGTGCGCTTGTTGGTGCGCTCGCAGATGAACTGGTTGATGAGATAGCCTTCCGAGCCCATCACCTCGACGCCGTCATAACCGGCCGCCTTTGCCAACGCGGCAGTGGCCGCGAAGTCGCGAATGGTGCCGCGGATCTGCCGCTCGCTCATAGCGCGCGGCTTGAACGGGGAGATGGGCGCCTTGAGGGCGCTCGGCGCCAGACTGAAGGGATGGTAGGCGTAGCGACCGGCATGGAGGATCTGCAGCGCTATTTTGCCCCCCTCCTGATGCACGGCGCTGGTCACCTTCTTGTGCTTGCTCACCTGCCAGGGAAAGCTCAGCTGGGAGCCGTGAGGCACCAGCCGACCGCGCAGATTGGGGGCGATACCGCCGGTGACGATAAGGCCAACACCACCGCGGGCCCGCTCGGCATAGAAGGCAGCCAGCTTGTCAAAACCGCCCTTCTCCTCTTCGAGGCCAGTGTGCATGGAGCCCATCAACACCCGGTTGCGCAGCTGGGTAAAACCGAGGTCAAGGGGCGTCAGCAGATGGGGATAGCGACTCATGATGCCTTCCTCTTTAAGGCCTGGGTGCATGGAACAACGCCCAACACCCGGTTGCGCAGCTGGGTAAAGCCAAGGTCGAGCGGGGTCAGCAGGGTCGGATAGCGGCTCACGATGCCTCCAGTTAATTTTTTGTTATCAAACTGAGGCTAGAGTAAAGAATCGAAAATCCTTTTTCAAACAAATGTTTGGACAAATTTTCAGCGAACAGCCGTGCCCTGAACGAAGATAGGCGGGATCCGCCAGTGGGAAATGGCAATTTCGCCCGCAACTGGTTAATAATGACCCTTCTTTACCCATTAACAGGGCGATAACGCGACTATGTCTATTTTCAAAGGTCTGGGTTGGTTGTTCCGCAGCCTGTGGCGCCTGCTCAATTTCACCCGGCTGATGCTGGTCAATCTGCTGTTTCTCATCGTAGTGCTGGTCATCGTCTTCAGCGTCAGCCAGAAAGAGGCCCCTCAGGCTCCCATCGAAGGGGCGCTGACCCTCAATCTCAACGGGGTGCTGGTGGAGCAACGCTCCCAGACCGATCCCACCGTACAACTGCTGCGCCAGATGGACAGCAGCGACGAGCAACCGAGCGAGATCGTTCTCTCCGACCTGCTGTGGGCCATCAAGAGTGCCAAGGATGACGAGCGCATCAAGGCGCTGGTGATCAAGCCGCAAGGGCTGCAGGGGGCCAACTTCAGCAAACTGCAGGAGGTGGCGCGCGCCATCGACTCCTTCCGGGAGAGCGGCAAACCGGTGATCGCCATGGCCGACTTCTATAGCCAGGGCCAGTACCTGCTGGCGGCCCACGCCGATCACGTGCTGCTCAACCAGAGTGGCGCCGTGGTGATCGAGGGGCTTGGTGTCTACCAGACCTACTTCAAGTCGGCACTGGAGAAGCTCAACATCACCCCGCACGTGTTCAAGGTCGGCACCTACAAATCCTTCGTCGAGCCCTATACCCGCGACGAGATGTCCCCCGAGAGCAAGGAGGCAAACCAGCGCTGGCTAGATCAGCTGTGGCAATCCTATGTGGCGGATGTCGCCGAACAGCGGGAGATCGAACCCGATGCGGTCGCACCGGGCAAAGAGCGCTTCCTCGAGCTGCTGCGCAAAGCCGGTGGCAATGCCGCCAACTACGCCCTCGACAACGGTCTGGTGGATCAGCTGGCTACCCGCGACGAGATGACCCAGGCGGTCATTAAAGAGGTCGGTGAAGCGGACGATCACGGCTGGAAAGGGGTCGGCCTGAAAGAGTATCTGGCAGCCATCCCGGAACAATATCCCCAGAGCGGCAAGGATGAGGTGGGTTTGGTGGTCGCCAGCGGCGCCATCATGGATGGCGTGCAGCCTGCCGGTACCATAGGCGGTGATACCCTCTCCGATCTGCTGGCCGATGCCCGCCGCGATGACAAGGTTAAAGCCGTGGTCTTGCGGGTCGACAGCCCGGGCGGCAGCGCCTTTGCCGCTGAGCAGATCCGCGCCGAGCTGCTGGCCCTGAAACAAGCAGGCAAGCCGGTGGTGGTTTCCATGGGCAGCTATGCCGCCTCCGGTGGCTACTGGATCTCCGCCGATGCGGACAAGATTTTTGCCTTCCCGACCACTCTCACCGGCTCCATCGGGGTGTTCGGCATGTTCGCCACCATCGACAAGGCACTGGCCCAGTTCGGGGTACACACCGACGGGGTCGGCACCACAGATTACGTCGGCGTAGGCCCGACCCGCGCCCTGCCGGATCACGTCGGTCAGGCGATCCAGTTGAGCGTGGAAGATACCTATCAGCGCTTCATCGGTCTGGTCAGCAAGGGCCGCGGCCTGAGCCCGGAAGAGGCCGAGAAAGCGGCCGAAGGCCGGGTCTGGACCGGCGAAGACGCCAAGACCCTGGGTCTGGTGGACGAGTTCGGCAATCTGGATGACGCCATCAAGGCCGCAGCCGAACTGGCCAACCTCAAGGAGTGGCAGGTGACCCCCATCGAGCAGGAGGAGTCAGCCAAAGACAAGTTCCTGCGCCAGCTGTTCGACAGCAGCGCCCAAGTGCTGGCTCCGCAGTTGCAAAGCTGGTTGCCAGCGGGATTTGGCAAGGCGCTGGTGGAAGTGAACCGCAGCCTCGACCCGCTCACCCGCTTCAATGATCCGCAAGGCACCTACGCCTTCTGCCCGGTTTGCGTGCAGTAAGCAAGCGGCGAATGCCTCATAAAAAACGGCGACCAGATGGTCGCCGTTTTCTTTATCCTACGAGTGCCAGCGGCACCGCCAACTTGCTCAATCAGGGATTGAGGCGGGTCGGCATACCGGTACGCTGTTCCAGTACCTGCTTGACCACGTTGGAGTCAGACTCGGCGTGAGCGATGAAGCGGGTAATGGCCGGGGTCATCGGAAGCGGCACGGAAGCGGTGGAGTTGAACTCCTCTTCGTTGCGCGACAGCGGCTCGTGTACTTCCATGTAGCGACCGCCATCCGGCTCGACCGTGGTCTTGACCGGCTGGTTGACGAACTGGACACGGGTGCCGACCGGCACGTTGTCGAACAGATACTTGATGTCGTCGGCGCGCAGACGCACACAACCGCTGCTCACCCGCAGACCGATACCGAAGGTGGCGTTGGTGCCGTGGATGGCATAGAGGTTGCCGATGTAGAGGGCGTGCAGACCCATGGGGTTATCCGGGCCGGCTGGCCATACTGCAGGCAGGGTCTTGCCCTGGGCGGCATAGCGGCGACGGATGTTCTCGGTCGGGGTCCAGGTCGGGTTGGCGCGCTTGCGCTCTACCTTGGTGATCCAGTTCTCCGGGGTGTTGACCCCCAGTTGGCCGATGCCGATGGGCAGCACTTCCACCACGTTCTTCCCTTTCGGGTAGTAGTAGAGACGCATCTCGGCGACGTTGATGACGATCCCTTCGCGCGGCGCGTTGGGCAGGATCAGCTGGTGGGGGATGATCAGGGTGCTACCCGCCTTAGGCAGATAGGGATCAACACCCGGGTTGGCTTCCATGATGTTGGTCAGACCCAGCTGGAAGTCGGAGGCGATCTGCTCCAGCGGACGGTTGTCCGCAGGCACCACGTATTGCTGGTTTTCACCGATCAGGCGGCTGTTGGCCGCAGGCAGACGGTACTCGACGGCGGCAGCCTGCTGGCTGACCAGCGCAAATGTGCATAAAAGGGCCGAAGCGGCAGTGCGAAGGGGATTCATAAAATTCCTGTGTGGTTTCCTGTACCAAATGGGCCGGAGGCCGTCTTATCCTCGGTCTGCCGGTGGCGGGTCAACCTGCACCACGGCGCCAATAACCGAGCGCGCATTCTTTCCTGAGTCGGCCAAAATTTCAACTTCGATATGTTGCTTTTCTTGTTAAAAGTGGCCGTTTTCGGTGTGACGCTTCTCAACAGAGCAAAAGCCACCCTAGCAAGTCGCAGCTGAGAGAAAGATGAACGGTACTGGTGCCCAGCGAGCAGGCCCCCCCGCTTACCCGTCAACCACTCGCTGCGCCACCTGGTGTCACGGTTGCCGCGGTGGCTAAAACGTTTGTCACATTCGGGGAGATAAGCCAATGCAGGCAGTGGCACTTTATTGCCGTGAAAGGGATGAAACAGCGCATTGGCCACCAGCAGGTGCTGGCTGCCGCCATAAAAAAACCGCTCCGAAGAGCGGTTAATGGAGCCACCAGGCAACCATAAAAGGGACTACAGGTAGTTGTCATTGGCATTACTGGACGGTTGCCTCCCCCGCGCCACTCTGCTCCTTGAGGAAGCTGATCCAAGGGGATGCCCGACCGCTGACGTTGCCATTCTGAGCCGCCTGGGTGAAGGCGTTGAGGGCCTCCTTCGGCTTTTGTTGCTCAAAATAGGCGACCCCGGTCAGGAACTTGAGATCCGCACGCTGCTCACCATTGGCATTGGCCGCCGGTTTGGCGGCCAGCGCCACCAGATCCTGATAGCGTTTGCTCTGGATCATCATGCGCGCCATTTTCAACTGCAATTCGGCGCTCGGGGCCAGCTGATAGGACTTGGCCAGGGTGTCGATGGCCGGATCCAGCTCCTTGGCCTGATGCCAGTAGTTCGCCAGGGTCTTGTAGTTGCTGGCGCTCTGCTCAATCACCCCCTCCTTCATCCCCTTCTCCATCACCCGTGCGGCGCGATGGGGAATGCCGCTGAAGGCGAGGTAGTTGGCGAGACGCTGCAGCTCGGCTGCCTCGGTCAGCATGCCAAGGTTGTAGGCCGACTCCAGCGCCGCCAGTGCCTTGCCATCATTCCCCGCCTGCATATGCATGGCCGACAGCTGGGTCCAGTACTTCTTCTTCTCCGGGAACATGTTGACCAGAGAGGTCAGTACCTCGGTCGCCGGTTTGTACTGTTTCAGCTCGTAGTGAGCGCCCATCTTCAGCAGATACCAGGACTCCGGCGCTTTACCTGCCGAGAGCTTGATCGCCTGATCCACCGCCGGGATCGCGTCACGGTACTGCTTGAGCTGCACGTGGGCGTTGGCCAGGGTGATATAGGCATGGGAGTTGGGCTTGTCATCCTTGCCCTGGTTGGCAAACCACTCCTTCATGGTCTTGATCGAGCCTTGATAATTGCCCTCTGCCATGTAGAGCTGGGCCAGGTTGTAGCGCACCTGCTGGGCCACCGGTGGCGGCAGACCGCCTGTCGCGATGGCATCGGCAAAGTACTTGGTCGCCTGACCGTATTTCTCCTGCTGGGCGGCCACGAAACCGAGGGTCTGCAAGATGACCCCCTTGTCGTAGACCCGCTCGCCCGCGCCAGAGAGCGCATCTTGCAACTTGGCATTTGCCTCGCTGTATTTCTTCTCGGTGATCAGCTCCTGCGCCTTGTTGACCGCCCGATAGGCCCGATCCGACAGGGTCGGCTGCTCGGCAGCCCAACTGGCGGTGCTGAGCAGCACCGCCATGGCGACCGGGGCGAGGATCATCTTGTGTAACTTGTTCATCGCCACCTTCCTTAGTTGACCGCAAACTCGATCTCTTGCTGCATACGGCTCGCCTGCGGCTTGCCATCCACCATGGCCGGTTTGAACGTCCACTTGGCGATGGTTTTGCGCGCCTCTTTGCCGAGGTCATAGCTGCGCGGCTCTTCCTTGACGATCCGCACGTTGCTGACGGTGCCGCGCTCGGTGACGGTGAACTCCACCAATACCTTGCCGGAAGCCAGACCTGCCAGTGCCGCCTTGCGGGGCATCATGGGCTCGAAGGTTGCCAGCGGAATGGCACCGTTGTTGCCACCGACGCCGCCACCACCACCGCCGGTGCTGTAGGCACCGAGCGCATTGCCACCACCGATGTTGACCGGGATGTCGAGCTTGGGCATGTCCATCGGCGCGCTATCCATCTTCGGCCGATCCGTGCTGGCCACTTCCATCTCGGGAGGAGGCGGCGGACGCTTGGGCGGCGGCGGTTTGGGCAGCTCCCGCTGTTTCTCTTGCAGGGTCTCCTGGGGCTTGAGGCGGATGAAATCGGTCATGGTGACGTCATCCTTCTCCACCAGCTCCCGGTGATCCGGTGTGATCAGCTTGTTCATTCCCAGAAACAGAAAGAACACCACCACACAGGAGACCGCCAACGATATCAGGTATCTCATAGGTCTCTCTCCGGCATCAGCTGCTCTTGTCTGCCGCGATGGAGATGTTCTGGACACCGGCCATGCGGATCTGATCCATGACCTGCACCACCAGACCGGAACGGGATTCGTTATCGGCCTGGATCACCACGGCGCTCTCCGGGTTTTCGGCCCGCAGCCGCTCGATGTTGGCGCGTACCGCCCCCACCTCGACCACCCGCTTGTCGACCCAGACCTGACCGTTTTCGCGCACCGCGACCATGATATTGCCCTTCTTCACCGTCTCGGCCGTGCTGGCACTGGGACGGTTGATCTCGACACCGGACTCCTTGACGAAGGAGGTGGTGACGATGAAGAAGATCAGCATGATGAACACTATGTCCAGCATGGGGGTCAAATCGATAGCCGCCTCGTCAGCACCGCTGTCGCTGTAACGTTTTCTCATAGCAGAAACTCCTTGCTTGTTCTGTGCCCCCGGCAGGCCATGCCTCGCCGGGGGTATGCATCCTGCATCAACCGTGTTTCAGGTTGTCTTCCAGCTTTTGCACCGCCAGTTTGGCCTTGTGATCGAGCTGGTTGACAAAAAACAGGCCGGAAAGGGCGGCAATCATGCCCGCCATGGTCGGTACCGTTGCTTTGGAGATCCCCGATGCCATCGCCCGCGGCGAACCTGTGCCGGTGATGGCCAGGGTATCAAACACCTGCACCATCCCCACCACGGTACCGAGCAGCCCCATCAACGGGCAGAGAGCGATCAGCACCTTGATGACCGGCATCCCCTTGTCCACCGCCATGGCAACCCGTGAGACCAGCTCGCGCCGGATCTGCTTGGCAGACCAGGAGAGATGATCGGTGCGGGCCAGCCAGGTGGCCTTGGTCTGCTTCACCTGCTTGGGGTAGACCGCCATGAAGTAGAACCAGCGCTCCAGCAACAGGGCCCACATCATCAGGGTCAGGAAGAACAGGGCGACCAGTACATCGCCCCCCAATCCCAAAAACCGGCGGACCGACTCGACTTCTTCAATCAACCAGAACCACATGGGTGACTCCTTACGCTGCGGCTTTGGAGGCGTGCAGACGTTCCTGATAACGGGCGACGAAACCGGCGCTCTGCTCTTCCAGCACCTGGATCAGACGACGGCTCTGGGTTTGCACAATGGTGTAGAGGAACAGCATGGGCACCGCGACGACCAGACCCTGCATGGTGGTCACCAGCGCCTCGGAGATACCGCCTGCCATCAGCTTGGGATCGCCGGTACCGAACAATGTGATGGCCTGGAAGGTGGTAATCATCCCCACTACGGTGCCGAGCAGGCCCAGCAGCGGCGCGACGGAGGCGATCAGCTTGATGAGGCTGATGCCCTTCTCGAACTTGGGCACGTTGCGCAGGATGATCTCGTCGAGCTTGGACTCCAGATCCTCGATGTTGTCACCGCGATGGTTCTGGTAGGCCCCCAGCATGTCACCAATGGGGTTGCCCTTGATGATCTGATCGGATTTCAGCTGCTTGCGCATGGACGATCCGATCAGCGACAGCCGGATACCGCAGAAGATGGCCAGCAGGGTACCGATGACCCCCAATGCCAGGATCACATAACCCACGGAACCACCCTGATCGATACGCTCCTTGAGGGTCGGTGACTGCACCAGCAGGGAGAGGATCACGCCACGAGACGGGTCGATAAAGATGGGCTTGACCCCGTCACCGCCCTGTTCAAACTCGGCGATGGGAGCCAGCACGCTCTTCTCCGGTTGACGGGAGAGCTGCTCGAATTTACCGGTCTCCGGCACAAAGGTGAGGTACTTGCCTTCGGAGACAGTGTTGAACTCGCCGATCTGGGTGACGGTCTTCTCGGCCTGGTTGCCCTCACCGTAGACCACGGTCGCCGGGATCTGGCTCACCTTGCCACCGTCCACCATGCGGCTGAGGGTGGTGGTCCAGAACGCTTCCAGATCGTCGCTGGAGGGGAGCTCTTTACTCTCGGCCAGACGGGTCAACAGGGCGGATTGCTCCGGATGCTCGACCCGACGAGCAGAGGCGTTGAAGATCCCCTTGAACTCACCGGCGAACTGACGCAGCACACCAAACATCTCGCCCATGTTGCCAGAACGCTGGCGCAGGGTTTCGGTCAGTTCGGTCAACTGCTTGTCGTTGGCATCAAAGGTCGCCTTGAGCTGCTCGCCCTTGGCGGTTTCGGCTGCCAGCTCGGCCTTGGCCTTGGCCAGCAGCGCCCCCTGCTCGTTCTTGTCAGCCAGGAAGCGGGCTTCCCGCTCCTTGTTGAGTTGGGATTCGCTTAGGCTGGAGGCCTTGACCTGGTTCAGCAGCGCATTGAGATCCACCGGTTTTTCGGCGGCGGTCACCGGCAGGGTGACCAGGGTTGCTCCCGCAATCAGGGAGGCAATAGCAAGTTTGATTCCTTTCATGATGCTTTCTCCGCAGTTTGAACCGGCAGCTTGATCAGCGCAGGAGGCGCCTGCTTCTTGGCGATGCGAAGGCCCTGTTCAACCGCACTGCGATACTCCTGGGGCAACTCTTCCCACTGACGGGTCTTCTTGTTCCACATGCCGGTCTCATTGCCATCCGGGGACTGGTAAAGCAACGCGATACGGCCAACCCGCAGGAACTCGTAGGTCTTCTCGCTGCCATCCTTGTCCAGGCTCGCCTTGTAGGATTCGATGGTGCGGCTGAAGCCCTCCTCGATCTGGTAAGCCTCCAGGATCTTGCGGTATTTCTCGGAGATGGTGACATCGGCCCGGTTCATCAGGTCGGTCAGGGCCGCTACGCGGTCCTCGCGCTCGACCTTCTGGAACGGCAGATCCAGTGACACAAATTGTTCGAGGGAGTCGATCATCTTGAGCATCAGGGGCACCACTTCGGTGCTGGTCTGATCAATCTGGGCGATCTGCTTTTGCATCGACGCCAGCTCGGCGCTCTGGGACTCGACCATCTTGCTCACCTGCTCGTTGTAGGTGCGCAGACTGTCGACCTGGCGCAGGGCGGCCTTGTACTGGGCCAGTGCGGATTCGGCAGATTCGGCATAGCTGTCGATCTTCTGCTGGGAAACTTTGGATGCATTATTGGTGGCGGCTTGAGCGTCCACAGCCTGACCGGCAGTGGCGGCACTCAGATTGAAGCTGGTCAACAAGGCGGCCGAAACCAGGCTGCCAAGGAGCGCTTTCTTCATTGTAATGGTCCTTGTCTTCATAGGATTACCCTATCTCCGTAACTTCCTTGGACGTTGGGCACAGCCGGCCCGACCGGGCCGGCTGAGGTTGTATATCAACGGGGTTGATTAGAACTTGTAGTTCGCTCTCAGGTAATAAGTTCTACCGAGCACATCATAAGTAACGGTATCTGTATTCGCTGACAGCGCATTCAAGATAAGTGGTGGTGTTTTGTCAAACACGTTATTAATCCCGGTGGTCAAACGCAAGGCTTTAGTCACCTGATAACGCGCATTCAAATCATGGTAAACCATACTAGGGACATTAAAATCTATGTCATCTGCCGTATAAGTAACACCTTTAATATAACGAGCAGACCAACTCCCTCCCACTTTTTCATTAAACAGATCCAGTGACATTGTTGAGCGCCACTTTGAATAATTGCCAATTTGGTCGCTCACAAACGTGCCCGCATAATCCAGTGTTTCACCATTTGGCTGAGTCACCTCATATTTCTTTAAATATGAGTTTTCCCAGTTAGCGGCAAGCATTGCAAAATCGAAGTCGTAGGCATATTTAACATTAAAATCTACGCCATTGGTTTCCAACGAATTCAAATTTGCATAGGTGGCATCGATCCCCATTATTTTTCCATCTGGCGCGCGATCTATCTTGTCGCAGAACTGGCCACTAGAAAAACACTGATCCAACATATACTGAGGATTAACAACATCAATGACGTCATCCAGTTTAACCGACCAGAGATCGACTGTCAGAGATGCATTTTCTATATACGAAGGGGAATATACAGCCCCCAAAGAGGTACTATATCCTTGCTCTGGTTTTAGCTCGCTATTACCACCGTAGTAAACTGGTTTTTGCGGGTCATCATCTTGCCCTGTAGGATCAGTTAATGGATCAAAGCTCTGTGATTTACCGCTATACAGATCAGAGATTGTCGGCGCTCTGAACACATCAGAATAAGTACCACGCAACATCAGGTCACTATATGGACGATAGGTAATGCTATAACCCATTGCGATATTGTCACCAAATGAGCTGTAATTATCATAGCGTGAAGAGACACTCGCTTCCAAGGACTCTACAAAAGGCTTATCTGACAACAGTGGAACGATCAACTCGCCATACAAAGAGTTAACATCATAGCTCCCCTTGGTGGCGGTTTCTGCATTACCAGTTGCATTACCCAGGGATACCAATGCATCTGGATTAGTTTCACCACTTTCCTTGCGTACCTGATAGCCGGTAGCAAATCCGATAGTGCCTGCTTGCCACTCGAGCAAATCACCAGACAAGTTAAACTCCAATGACTGCTGCTCATTTGAACCATTGTCATTACGGGTAAAACTCGCATACTTGATCGCGTCTTGACTTAGGCCTCCACCCCCAAACAAGTTCCAGGGCACACAACCAGCAATCACTTTTCCACCGGAGTCAAGGCACTGCTTGCCATCCGCAGATGTTGCACCAATGGCATTATTAATGCGGTCCTTCATGAATACATTTTGTTCAGACTCGGTGGTTTTGGTCTTGCCATACACAAACGCGGTATCCCAAGTCCAGGAGTTTTCAAGTTGCCCATCAAAACCTAATACCAATCGGCTAGTTGATGAGTCAAACATCCGATTTCGACCACCGGCTTCAATAGTGCGATACCGCCAATCAGCTATATCTTCACCAGTTGTATTGAATGCATTATCTTTCGAGATTGGATTCAAACCATCAGTGCCAGAAGCCAAGGGGGTCGCGGCCAACAAATAATCTGACTGACGATTTAAATATGATGCCTCAGAGAAAAATCTTGTTTCGCCCAGTACACCCAATTGCCCCAGAGAACGATCTCCGAAGAAAGAAGTGTACCAACGCTTGCTTGGCGTTTTTAAATAATTCTCCGGAGCATAATTGTAGGCATCCGCGACAGAATCATATGGCCGAAGGTTAGTGCTACCTTCAGGCCCCTTTGTCAGAACCCCCTGACTTGTTTTGAAGTAGCCCCAAGGAACACGACTACTACCACCAATATACTGGCCTCCTGCACCATCATGCTCATAATCGACATTGGAAAAAGAGCGAGCTCCGGCCATCGCTTCTTTCTCTTCAACGAGACCCGCTGAGAAAACATAGTTGGAAACATCAGTTGAGCCACCTGCGACCATATTCACATCGTGCGCTTCTGCATCTGACTTACTGGTTTGACCAATTTGACCATTCAGCTCAAATCCATCAAATCCAGTCTTGGTGATAATGTTCACCACACCGCCCACAGCATCAGCACCATAAATGGAAGATGCTCCATTTTTAAGGATCTCAACACGCTCAATAATCGCAACAGGAATAGTATTCAGATCAACCGATGAGTTCGCGCCCGACCCGCCATAGACCATTCTTCTGCCATTCACCAACACCAACGTTCTTTGAGTGCCCAAACCTCGAAGGTTTACGGTAACGGTACCATTGCCACCGTTGTTCACAGATGTACTTTGCGCCTGACCAGAAATAGCAGGAATGCGCTGCAGAATATCGCCAACAGACGTTAAACCACTTCGTTCGATATCGGCCTTGCTCATCACCTGTACAGGTTGCGCGGTCTCAACTTCAACACGAGAGATACGGGAGCCAGTGACTTTGATTTTCTGAAGTTTTTCGACGTTCTGCCCTTCTTCGGCAGATACGGATGGGGCCGCCGCAAGGCTCGCCAAGGCGAACGCAATCGCAGCAGAGATTCTGCTCTTCCTAAGCATCGCTTATATCCTTCCTGGTTGTTTATTGTTTGCTTCCTGATACCGCCCTCTTTGGAGCGATGTGTAAGGCTTATCAATCTTTGACTAGCGACGTCAATGGAGCAGGGGTGTGGCAAGGTCAGGCGTAGAATAAGCGGAGTGTATTAATTTTGACCGGAATAATTAGTGAATAATTCTGCCAAAAACAACCCACACAATGTAAAAACATTGTTAAATGGCGTAAATGGCGCTGAATTAAAATTTGATGAACTTATTAGTTAACGTGCTGTCGGTTTATATCTTATTTTGATTTATCGGCCTTAATAAGAATAAAACACTAACTTCATGAGGGTTGAACCTGACCGCTTCCATGGGGATAACAGTTAAAATCGTCGAGATGATATCGTTTTCCTTCAATTTCACTGCCCAAACAAAAACATTATTAATCAACAACTTAAAAACACCAAAAACTCAAACAAACAGCTGTTTATATTTTTTAAAATAATGTTGAGCAGTAGCGTTTTGTTTTGATTTTCACTTTTCAGATAAAAAACGTCATTTTTCGATGCTTTTGGTCTCAGCGGGTCATTTGTCCCAGTTTTCCATTTCCTTGTACTTGATTTTTGTTGCAGAGCTTTTACAGTGGCCAAGCGGATTGTCTGCTGTTTGGCAACCAATCCAGCGCGTAATGCCAGGAAGGACAGGCCCGTCACCGGATTTGACTGGCCGCAAAAAAGAACAACAAGGACGAGGTTCCACCATGCTGTCGTATTTCCTACGCCGGATGCTTTTGATCATCCCGACGTTTCTCGGTATCACCCTGCTCGTCTTCACCATCACCCGTTTCGTGCCGGGCGGGCCGGTCGAACGCATGCTGCTGCAAGCCCAGGTTTCCCAGAATGAATCTGGCCGCTCCAGCGGCAGCAAGGGGGCGCAGGCCCTCTCCGATGAACAGATCGAGGAACTCAAGGCCTTCTATGGCCTCGACAAGCCGATGCTGGTCGCCTACTGGGAGTGGCTGCAGAAGCTGGCGGTGCTGGATCTGGGCGAATCGACCCGCTACTACGAGCCGGTGTGGGACCTCATCAAGGATCGGCTCCCCGTCACCACCTTCTTCGGGCTGGCGACCTTTCTGCTCAGTTATGCCGTTTCCATCCCGCTCGGGGTGGCCAAGGCCCTCAGGCACAACAGCCGCTTCGACTCGTTAAGCTCCATGCTCATCTACATGGCCTATGCCCTGCCCGCCTACGTGGTGGGGATCTTCCTCATCACCGTATTCGCCTTCCATCTGGAGTGGCTGCCGATGGGCGGTTTTCCGGGGGACGACTTTGAGTACATGGAGAGCAGTTGGGATCAGATCCGCACTGTCTTCGCCCATGCCCTGCTGCCGCTTATCGCCTACGCCATCGGTGATTTCGCCATCCTCACCATGACCATGAAGAACAGCCTGATGGAGAACCTGTCGGCCGATTATGTGCGTACCGCTGTGGCCAAGGGGTTGCCGTTTCGCAAGGCGGTCACCGACCACGCTATGCGCAACAGCCTGATCCCCATCGCCAGTCACCTGGGGTCCGTGCTCACCGTCTTCTTCGGCGGCTCCTTCCTCATCGAGACCATCTTCAACATCGACGGTATCGGCCTGCTCGGTTACGAGGCGATCGTCGAGCGGGATTACCCCACCGTCATGGGCATTCTGGCCATCACCTCGATGCTGATGCTGATTGGCAATATCGTCTCCGATATCTGTGTTGCCCTCGTTGACCCTCGCGTGCGGTTTGGAGAGTGACCATGAACCAGACCCCTCTTGCCATGCCGATGCTGACATCACGTCCTATCGTCTCCGATATCTGCGTTGCACCTTCTGTTGACCCCCGCGTGCGGTTTGGAGACTGACCATGAAGCTCAATCCGGTTACCTTGAAAAAACTCAAGCGCTTCAAGTCGATCAAGCGCGGTTACTACTCCTTCATCATCTTCACCACCCTGGTGCTGCTCTCCCTGCTGGCGGAGCTGCTGGTCAACAGCCGGGCGCTGATGGTGAGCTATCAGGGCCAGCTGCACTTCCCCACCTATGGCGATGTGATCCCCGGCCAGCAGTTCGGGCTCGATTACGAGTACGAGACCAACTACCGCCAGCTCAAGGCCAAGTTTGCCGCAGAGGGTCAGGGCGACTGGGTGCTGCTGCCGCCTGTGCCCTGGAACCCCTACGAGCAGGATTTCAAGGAGGATGCCTACCCGCCCTACGCTCCCAGCGCGGCTGAACGCCACTTCCTTGGCACCGACACCAGCGGCCGCGACGTGCTGGCGCGGCTGGTTTACGGCTTTCGCATCGCCATCGGCTTTGCCTTTATCGCGCTGGCGGCCAGTTACGCTATCGGGGTCACCATCGGCTGCCTGATGGGCTTTCTCGGCGGCCGCTTTGACCTCATCCTGCAACGCTTTATCGAGATCTGGTCCCAGGTGCCGTTTCTCTACGTCATCATGATCCTGGTATCGCTGGCCAAGCCCAACTTCGGCCTGTTTGTCGGCATCAACGTGCTGTTCGGCTGGATGGGGATCACCTGGTATATGCGCACCCTCACCTACAAGGAGCGGGCGCGTGACTATGTGATGGCGGCACGGGCGCAAGGGGCCACCACCGGGCGAATCATCTTCAACCACATCCTGCCCAATACCATGATGATGATCGTCACTCTGGCGCCATTCGCCGTGGTGGGCAATATCTCGACCCTGACGGCGCTCGACTATCTGGGCTTCGGGCTGGCTCCGCCGACCCCGAGCTGGGGGGAGCTGCTCTCCCAGGGCATCAACAATCTGGATGCCATCTGGATCGTCAGCTCCGTGGTGGCGGCGGTGAGTCTGGTGCTGATCATGGTCTCCTTTATCGGCGAGGCGATCCGCGAGGCATTCGATCCGCGCAAATTTACCCGTTACCAATAAGCCAGCCGGTGCCAACTCGCATCGGCATTTGCCAAGTAACGAAGAGTCATTAATGAAGGACGGGCCGCCCCATCGGCGGTCCCGGGAGCAAGGGATAATCCCGTTATCAATCAAGACCCCCAGTGCAGGGGCCAGACCTGGAAGTCAAACATGAAAAATAAAATCAAATGGATAGGTGCTCTCTTTGTGCTGGTAAACGGATCCTGGGTCTGGGCAGCCACCCTGCCCGCGGATCTCAAATGGGAGACCAACGACACCGACCCCATGTTCGCCTCCCCCAAGGCGCTGCCCGGTGGCAGCCTCAATATGTTTGTCGACAGCTTTCCGCTGACGTTCCGCACCGTGGGGCCTGACTCCAACGGATCGTTCCGCTCCTTTATTCTCGATAACCAGTTGCGGCTCATCAGCTTTCACCCCAATACCGGCAACCCCATCCCCTCGCTGGCGACCCACTGGGCCATCGCGCCAGACAGCCAGACCGTCTACTTCAAGCTGGATCCCCGCGCCAAATGGTCGGATGGCAAGCCGGTCAATGCCGACGACTACACCTTCGGCTACGAGATGATGCGTTCCAAACACATCAAGGGGCCCTGGTTCAACAACTACTACACCACTGAAGTGGTAGCGGTAGAGAAGATCGATGAACACACCATTCTGGTCAAAGCAGGCAACCGCAAGGCCAAGATGGATCTGCTCAACACCACCGAGCTGTGGCCCCAGCCCAAGCACTACTACAAGCTGACCCCCAACTGGGTGAAGCAGTACAACTGGGCCGTGGTGCCCACCACAGGTCCCTACGTGATCAGCGACGTCAAGAAGGGCAAGTCGGTCACCTTCAGCAAGCAGAAGGATTGGTGGGCAAAGGATGATCGCTACAACCAGCACAGATTCAACATCGACAACATCAAGGTGCAGGTGATCCGCGACCACAACATCGCCTTCCGCCACTTCCTGAAAGGGGAGATCGATACCTTCGAGATGATCCTGCCCAACTGGTGGCATGAGAAAGCGGTCACCCCGGAGTACAAGAAGGGGTACGTGCAGAAGGTGATGGCCATGACCGATACCAAACAGGGCGGTCAGGGGGTTCACCTCAATGTGGCCAACCCCAAGCTGGCGGACGTAAACGTGCGCCTCGGCATCCAGCACGCCTTCAACATAGACAAGATGATCGAGACCGTGCTGCGCGGCGATTACGACAGAGCCACCACCTTTGACTCGGGCTTTGGCGAGTTCACTGACATCACGCTGCCGGAGCGGGCTTATGACATTGGCAAGGCGCGGGAGTACTTTGCCAAGGGCGGCTACAACAAGCCGGGGCCGGACGGCATCCTGCAAAATGAGAAGGGGGAGCGGCTGACGCTGGCACTCACCTACACCAGTCAGGAGCACTCCAAGCGCCTGACCGTGCTGAAAGAGGAGGCCAAGAAGGCGGGGCTGGATCTGGAGCTCAATCTGGTGGATGGCGCCACCGGTTTCAAGGTAATGCTGGAGAAAAAACACGAAGCAGCCTGGCTCGGTTGGGGCGGCGGCGGTCTCTATCCGCAATATTGGGAGTTTTTCCACTCCGCCAACGCCAACAAACCGCAGACCAACAACCTGTTCAACGTGGCTGACAAGGAGCTGGACGCGCTGATCGATGCCTACAACGTCGAATTCGACATGGCCAAACGGGCCAAGCTCTCCCAGCAAATCCAGCAGCGCATCTATGATCTCGCCATCTTCGTGCCCGGGGTGCAGCTCAACTATGTACGGGCCAGCAGCTGGCGTTATGTGATGCTGCCGGAGGTGCCTGCCACCAAGAACACGCCGGATCTGCTCTACTGGCCGATGGACGGTTATCCTCACAGTAGTGGCGGTCTGCTCTGGCTCGATCCCAAGGTGAAGGAAGAGACTCGCAACGCCAAGGAGGCAGGGGAGGCGCTGGCGCCCATCAACCTGCTCGACAAGACCTATGCACGTCATTGATATTCAGGCCATTGCGAAGGGAGCAGCAGTTATGCCCAACACCCAGGCACCCATCCTTGAGGTCAGCGATCTCGAGGTGGAGTTCGCCGTCGATGACGGCAAGATCAAGGTGCTCGACGGGGTCAGCTTCAAGGTGGCCCCCGGTCAGACGCTGGGGATCGTCGGCGAGTCCGGCTGTGGCAAGAGTGTCACCTCGCTCGCCATCATGGGACTCTTGCCCAAGCCCCACGGTCAGGTGGTAGCCGGTTCCATCCGCTTTCAGGGGGAAGAGCTGCTGTCCCTTGCGCCGGACCAGATGTACAAGGTGCGCGGCAACCGCATCTCGATGATCTTTCAGGAGCCGATGACGGCCCTCAACCCGGTGCAGACGGTGGGGGAACAGCTGATGGAGGTGTTTCGCCTCCATCGCCCCGACTATGACAAGGCCCAACGCAAAGCCGCGGCCATCGCCATGCTGCAGAAGGTGGGGATCCCGGAACCGGCCCAGCGCTTTGCGGTCTATCCCCACAACCTCTCCGGCGGCATGCGCCAGCGGGTGATGATCGCCATGGCGCTCTCCTGCGAGCCAGACCTGCTGATCTGCGACGAGCCGACCACGGCGCTGGATGTCACCATTCAGGCCCAGATCCTCGAACTGATGAAAGAGCTGCAGGCACAGACCGGGATGGCCATCATCTTTATCACCCACGATCTGGGGGTGGTGGCGGAGCTGTGCGACGAAGTGGTGGTGATGTACGCCGGGCGGGCGGTAGAGCAGGCCGATGTGTTCGAGCTGTTTGACCACCCCCGTCACCCCTATACCCACGGCTTGATGAGCTCGATCCCGCGCCTTGAGGATGAGCCCAAGAGCCTGCTCAAGACCATCAAGGGACAGGTGCCAGCTCTGCACGAGATGCCGGCTGGCTGCCGCTTCTCCAACCGCTGCCCCCACGCGACCGATCTCTGTATCAGCGCCATTCCGGCGGTGGAACAACTCAATCCGCGCCACCATGTCGCCTGTCACTACTGGAAGGAGTTGACCGTATGAGCACTCTGTTATCGGTCAGGGATCTGAAACAGCACTTCCGGCTGGGAGGTGGGTTCCTGCGCAAGCAATATACGGTTCACGCGGTGGATGGCATCAGCTTCGACCTGAAACAGGGGGAGACGCTGGGGCTGGTGGGTGAGTCCGGCTGCGGCAAGTCCACCCTCGGGCGCAGCCTGCTCAAGCTGTTCGAGCCGACCGCGGGCACCATCACCTTCGAGGGGCGCGATATCACCGCCCTCAGCCCGAAGGAGATGCGCTCCCTGCGTCAGGAGATGCAGATGGTATTTCAGGACCCTGCAGAATCCCTCAACAGCCGCCACACCGTGGGCCAGATTTTGGAGGAGCCCTTTATCATCCACGGAAAAGGCAACACTGAGCAGCGCCGCGGCTGGGTGCAGGAGCTGCTGGAAAAAGTGGGCCTGCCGGGCAGCGCAGTCGATCGCTACCCCCACGAGTTTTCCGGCGGTCAGCGCCAGCGCATCGGCATCGCCCGTGCCATCGCCCTCAAGCCCAAACTGCTGGTGTGCGACGAGGCGGTCTCGGCCCTCGATGTCTCGGTGCAGTCGCAGATCGTCAACCTGCTGCTCAGCCTGCAGCGGGATATGAACCTCTCCATCATCTTCATCGCCCACGATCTGTCGGTGGTCAAACACATCTCGGATCGCATCGCGGTGATGTATCTGGGACGGATCGTCGAGCTGGCGGATGCCCAGTCGCTCTATCTGGCGCCGCGCCACCCCTATACCCAGGCGCTGATCTCCGCCATTCCGGTGCCAGATCCGCGGCGGCGCAGCCAGCGTATTCTGCTGGCCGGCGATGTGCCCTCCCCCATCTCGCCGCCAAGCGGCTGCCACTTCCACCAGCGCTGCCCCCATGCGACCGAGCTGTGCAGAAGCAAGGCACCAAGGCTTGAGGCGTGTGATGAGTCCCATCATCAGGTGGCCTGCCACACCCCGCTCGCCGTCGGTGGTCACGCCATCAGCGGCAGTTCCATGAGTGGCAACGCTATGAGCGGTGACAGCAGGCTGGAACAGGCGAGCTAGGCGCAGCGATAACGCCAAGGTAGAAACAGACGAGGCGGCCATCAGGCCGCCTCGTGCTATCGGGTCACTCTTGTCTTATCGAGCCACATCCGCAGCTCGTCAGGCAATCTGGTAGCGGCCCGGCTTGTGGTTGAGTGTCAACACCAGATTACAGATAACCGCCGCCACGATGGAGAGAGCCAGTATCCAGGGCTGCACCACGAAAAACGAGGCGACAACAATGGCGCAATCGAGCCCCATTTGCAGCTTGCCCGCCCGGATGCCAAAGCGATCCTGAATAAAGAGCGCCAGAATATTGAAGCCCCCCAGACTCGACTTGTGGCGGAACATGATGAGCAGACCCATGCCGATCAGGGTGCCGCCGATCAGCGCCGCATAGAGCGGCTCTATCTTGCCGATCTGCAACACCCCGTTGAGGTGATCGGTCATGTAGGAGACCGCCGCCACCGAGACAAAGGTGTTGAAGGTAAAACGTGGCCCCATCCGCAACCATGCCAGCGCATAGAAGGGCAGGTTGATGCCGAAAAACAGCAGGCCGAAGCTGATGCCGGTCACCTTTTGCAGCAGCAGCGCCAGCCCGGCGGTGCCGCCAGTGAGCAGGCCAACCTGATGAAACAGAAAGATGCCGAGGGAAACAAAGCCAGCCGCCGTCAGCAGGGCCAGCACATCCTCATAAATAGGATGGGCAGTGCGAATCGAGGTGTTGTCCATAACCTGTATCCAAGCGAAGTAAAGAGAGAGTGTCTGTCGCCTGCCGTTGCGGGCGGGCTGCGAGCCCTGTCCACAGGGCTTCGTTATGGGGTCCAGTCTATTTTTTGTGAAAAGGATCACAACAGTCAGGCTGAACGCCCCATTCTGGTGCCTGTCATCTGGCATTGACACCCGCTGCACCAAGATGCAGCATGCCGCGGTTTAACCGCGCCATCCCCCCATTCACAGCACGAGGCACTTTTCATGAAGGTCACCATTTTTGGCACAGGCTATGTCGGGCTGGTGCAGGCCGCCGTTCTGGCCGAGGTGGGCCATCAGATCTGCTGCATCGATGTGGATGAGGCGCGGATCGCCGCGCTTCGGCAGGGCCTGATCCCCTTCTACGAGCCGGGGCTGGCCCCGCTGGTCGAGAGCCATCTGGCCAGTGGTCGTCTGCACTTTTCTGCCGACCCCGCCGTCGGAGTCGAGCACGCCGACCTGCTGCTGATCGCAGTAGGCACACCCGCAGATGAGGATGGCTCTGCCGATCTGCAACATGTGCTGGCGGTGGCCGATACCATAGGCAGGCTGATGAGCCGCCCCAAGCTGGTGGTGACCAAGAGCACTGTGCCGGTCGGCACGGCGCAGCAGGTGCGGCAGCACATTCAGGCGCAGCTACTTGAGCGTGGCGTAGCCCTCGAGTGCGACGTGGCGGCCAACCCCGAGTTTCTCAAGGAGGGGGCAGCAGTCAACGACTGCATGCGGCCGGATCGCATCATCATCGGCTGTGACAGCGAGGCGGTGCTGGAGCAGTTGCGCGTCCTCTACGCCCCCTTCAACCGCAACCACGATCGGATCGTAGTGATGGATCTGCGCAGTGCCGAGCTCACCAAGTACGCCGCCAACGCCATGCTGGCTACCCGCATCTCCTTCATGAACGAGATGGCAGCGCTCGCCGAAGAGCTGGGGGCCGATATCGAGGCGGTGCGTCAGGGGATGGGGGCAGATCCCCGCATCGGTTACCACTTCCTCTACCCGGGCTGCGGCTATGGCGGCTCCTGCTTCCCCAAGGATATCAAGTCGTTGCGTCATACCGCGGCAAGTGTCGGCTGCGATGCTCCGCTGCTGGCGGCGGTCGAGCAGGTCAACCAGCGCCAGCAACAGAAGATGGCGCAAACCCTGCTGACCCGCTTCGGGCCGGATCTGCGCGGCCGTACCTTCGCCTTGTGGGGGCTGGCGTTCAAACCCGGTACCGACGATATGCGCGATGCGCCTAGCCGCCCGCTACTGGCCGCCATCTGGGCTGCCGGTGGCCGGGTACAGGCCTTTGATCCCAAGGCGATGGAGCGTGCCCGCCAGCTTTACGGCCAGCGGCCGGATCTGCAGCTCTGCCCGACTCAGGAGACGGCACTGGAAGGGGCCGAGGCCCTGCTGATCTGTACCGAGTGGCAGGCATTTCGCGCCCCCGATTTCCAGCAGCTGAAAGCGCTGCTCAACCAGCCCGTCATCATCGATGGTCGCAACCTCTATGACCCGCGCCAGCTCAGCGAGCTCGGCTTTGACTATCACGCCATCGGGCGGCCACATCTTCCCGCCAAAAAGCAGCCAGCCAATTCGAACTGCAACCAAGAGCCCCAACCATGATCTATCTGGTGACCGGGGTCGCCGGTTTTATCGGTTTTCACGTAGCTAGCCAGCTGTGCGCCGCAGGCCATCAGGTGGTGGGCATCGACAACCTCAACGACTACTACGAGGTGAGTCTGAAAGAGGCGCGGCTGGCACAGTTGGCCAGCTTCCCCCATTTTCACTTCGAGCGGGTCGATCTGGCGGATCGCGAAGCGATGGCGGCTCTCTTTGCCCGTCATGGCTTCGAGCGGGTGATCCATCTGGGGGCGCAGGCGGGGGTGCGCTACTCCATCGACAATCCGTTCGCCTATGCCGACAGCAACCTCACCGGCATGCTGACGGTGCTGGAGGGGTGCCGCCACCATGGGATCCAGCACCTAATCTACGCCTCCTCCAGCTCGGTCTATGGCATGGGGGATCAGATGCCCTACTCCACCGCGCAGCAGGTGAATCATCCCGTCTCCCTCTACGCCGCCACCAAGAAGAGCGGCGAACTGATGGCTCATGCCTATTCCGCGCTCTATGGCCTGCCCACCACAGGGCTGCGCTTTTTCACCGTCTACGGCCCCTGGGGTCGACCCGACATGGCCATCATCAAGTTCACCCGCGCCATTCTGGCGGGTGAGCCTATCGATGTGTACAACTACGGCGATCTCAGCCGCGACTTCACCTACATAGATGACATCGTCGCGGGGATCCTCGCCGTGGCCAACCGGCCGCCCCGCCCCAATTCCGATTGGCACGCCAGCGAGCAGAGCGCGGCCGAGAGCGCAGCTCCCTACCGCATCCTCAATATCGGCAACGGCCAGCCAGTGCGGCTGCTCGATTTTATCGAGGCTCTGGAAGAAGCCATCGGCAAGCCCGCCATCAAGCGGATGCTACCTATGCAGGCGGGCGATATGCACGCCACCTGGGCCGACAGCGAGCCGCTGCACACTCTCACCGGCCTGCGCCCCGCCACGCCTCTCAAGCAAGGTGTTGCCGAGTTTGTCCGCTGGTATCTCGACTACTACCGGCCTGCACCTTGACGATGCCAAGCAGCCCCTCGGTCATTGATGAGTTAATCCGGTATCACTGGTTTGCCATGGGTTTTAGGATGGCTGAACTCACTGGCGGCATGGGCTTGTGGGGCGAACGAATGCAGTGAGGGGCGTCGAAAGGCGGCACCGAATGTTCAATCGCCAGCGGCAACAGCCTGCCCAGAGGACGGAGATAACGATGAAAAGTGTGATAACACCACGGATTGGCAGCGGCGCAGCGCGATATACTCAGCGCGCTCTGTGCCACCCGGGAACAACTCCCGACCCCAGGCGCTCTGTCCGTGGCCACGCAACACCCCCATGACGACAAGGAGCCACCCATGATCCGAACCCTGCTTTTGAGCGGCGCCGCCATCGCGGCCTATGCCCTGACCCAAAGCCACGCACTGCTTCCCCTGCTCAGCCTGCTTGCCCTGCTTTCGCTCTGGGTTGTCAGCGAAATTGGCAGCTTCTATCGCGCGCTTCCTCCCGCCGTACTGGATGAGCAGGAGTATCACCACGACTTCTAAGCGACCGAAAAGCCTCGATAAACGGCTCGCTCGCCATTGGTTCCATACCGTTTTGATCTCTGAAATCTCCGGGCTATAACAACAGGATCCACTGGATTCGTGGCGATAGCAGCCATGTTCCTCTATATCTTCTGTACTCAAACAGGAGATAACCCATGAGGCACATCAGCGAAAACGGACTGTTTTTGCTGCTTTTTTTGTCGTTGTTACTGGCAGGAATGCCGTGGGCGATGGCACAGGGCAGGGATTTCAGACAAGCCCCCAGGGCGCTGACGGCGATCAAGCAGGGCCAGGCAGCCCAGCAAAACGGTCATCTGCAAAAGGCGATAGCCCTCTACTGTGTCGCGGCCAGCACCGGCAACCCCGAAGGGTACTTCCGGATCGGCCGCCTGCTCGCCATCGGCCCCGCCTCGGTGCGCAGCGCCAAGCTGGCCAACAGCTATCTCGCCATGGCGATGCGCCTTGGCAACCAGCAGGCCGCCCGTTACTACAACGCCCGTATCGGCAATGCCCCTATGGGGGATCAGTGCGGCATCGGGATCCGTGGCGGTCAGGGGGGCTATCTGGCGCAGCTCCCCTCCACCCCCTTCAATGTCGACTCCTGGGTTGCGCGCCAGCCCCCCGCCAAGCAAAAACTGGTCACCATGCTGCGCCACGCCGCCAAACACCATAAGGTGGATGCCCGGCTGGTGCTGGCGATTGCCATCGCCGAATCCAACCTCAACAGCCGCGCCGTTTCACCCAAGAATGCCCAGGGGCTGATGCAGTTGATCCCCGAGACCCAACTGCGGTTCGGGGTGACCCGTCCATTCGATCCGGCCCAGAACATCAAGGGCGGCGTCACCTATCTCAAGTGGCTGGATCGCCGCTTCGATGGCGACTGGGTGCTGATCTCGGCGGCCTACAACGCCGGGGAAAAAGCGGTGGAACGCTATGGCGGGATCCCCCCCTATGACGAGACGCAGGAGTATGTAAAACGGGTGCTCTACTTCGCAGGACACAAACAACCCTGATCCCTATCACCAGAGCGGGATCCAGATAAACCGTTCTATTTACAAAACAATTAATAAATTGCGCAATCGTTTGCTTGCAAGTAGAATCCGGCGCTTTCCCGCAGTCCTGACAGGTAAAACATGAATTTCTTTAAACGGTTGATGTGTCTGATCGCACTGTTTTGCGCCCCCTTCACCCACGCTTCCAACCCCGCATCCGCCCCCATCCTGATCCAGGGGGCGATGGACGTTGAGGTCGATACCCTGGTCGCCGCCCTGCAAGAGAAACAGGTGCTGACTATCGGCGCATGGACATTCTGGCAGGGCACGCTGGCTGGCTATCCGGTGGTTATCTCCCGTACCGAGGTGGGTCTGGCCAATGCAGCAGCCGCCACCACCCTGGCCATCGAGCGCTTCAAGCCGCGTCTCATCATCAACCAGGGCACCTCGGGCGGCCATGATCCGGCGCTTCATCGCGGTGATATCGTGATCGCCACCAAGAGCTTCAACATGGGCGCTTATCGCAGTGACTTTACTCCGGCAGATCAGGGCATTGATCCGCGCAAATGGCACAACTTCGAGGTGACCATGCGTCTGCGGGAAAACGGCAAGCTGGTGGAACACTCTTCGTTTGCCGGTGACCCCGAGCTGGTTGGCCGCGCCCTTGGCATGGCCGACCGCTATCAGCACGGTCGCGTGGTGGCAGGCATCATCGGCACTGCCGATGAGTGGAACCGTCAGGTCGCCCGCATTAACTGGCTGCACCAGACTTACAACACGGCGGCCGAAGAGATGGAAACCGCCTCCGCCGCCCTGGTCGCCGAAGCCTACAAGGTGCCCTTTGTCGGGGTGCGAGTGCTCTCCAACACCGACATCCATGGCGAGGATTTCGATCCGCAAACCGCGATCCACTGCCAGCAATTCGTCATCGACTACACCAAAGCCCTGATCAACAGCTTTAACAAGGCTTGATAATGTCAGAGAGGCCGCCGCAATGGTGGCCTCTCTGTCTTGTCACCCTCCAGCCCCAACCAGACCGCCCCCCTCCATCTGCCTCTCAAGTCAGTCAGCAACAATCATCAGTAGACAGCCACCTTGCGCCCGTAGTGACGGTAATACCCCACCAGATTGCTGACCAGAAACAGTCCCTCCATCAACGCCGCCACCGGTGAGCCCACCAGCAGGTTGTTGCCCAGCCAGCAGAGGGTGCCGAGCAGCATCCAGCGCCGCAGTTGGCGATCGTCGGGGCAAAACGCAGCCCGGGTTTGCAACAGGCTCGCCAGCAGCCCAATCCATGAGAGCAGGCCCTGATAGGTCGCCAGCGCCGCCGCACAGGCCAACCCCATGAAAAACCACATCAAGATGCGGTTAACCAGCCAGATACTGACCAGAAAGCGCACGCTGGCCAGCAGCAACAGGCTGGCGGCCGACCACTGCCCGAGCAGGGCAAAGTGACCGGCATTGAGCGCGCAGGATAGGGCCAGACAGGCCAGGATCCTGCGGCGATCCCGCAACTGAAACGACAACAGATCGAGCAACAAGGCCAGGCTCACCACCAGTTGCGACCACAGAAACAGCGACATCATCCACACCTCGTCCGTCATTTGGATGGCGCAGCATGAAGTGGCAACCAGCAGGTGGCATTAACCTGTGTTAATGCGGCGGCGGATCCGCGACAGGGTGACCGGGCTGATACCGATGTAGTTGGCGAGCTGTACCTGAGTGAGCCGCGCTGGCCAGTGGGGGAAGGTGTGGCAAAGCTCCCGATAACGCTCTTCGGGAGAGTGCAGCAGCAAGAACGCCTCCTTGCGATCCTTGTAACCCAGCTGCTGGCGCAACAGGGCCATGCAGACCGGCTGCCAGGCGGGCTCATCCAGCAAGGCGAGCGGCACCCTCACCACCTGCAGTTCCGTCAGCGCCTCCAGCTGGTAGCGGGCGGGCGACCCCGTGAGCCAGCTGTCATAGAGCAGGCAGAGCTCCCCCTCGAAGTAGAACTCCTTGCAGCGCTCCTGCCCGTCCCGGGTGTAGTGGCAGGCACGGGCGATGCCCGCTTCGATATAGAAGGCAGCATCCTGTTCGGCCCCTTGCGCCAACAGTGTCTGCCCGGTGCGCAGCGTCTGCCGTGGCAAGCGCAGGCTGATGGCTTCGCTCAAGGCGGTATCCAACCCCATTATGCACAGAAAGGCGGCCAGTGAGGGAACTTGAGGGGATGGGATCATGAGGGCTCCGGGACAAAACGGCAGCCCACATCATGCCCAAATTGCACGGCTGATGCAGCAAGACGTGACCCCGTCGGCAAAGGGGGGCGCCAACCGGGCGCCACCTTTGCCCACCCCTGTCCGTTGGTTTACAATCGACGGGTTTTTTGGAACCCGGTTGACCTGTGTCGACCTGGCCCCACCACGACATCAGTCTGTTAGTGCCAAGACATTAACCTGCTGAAAAGGAAGAGAATTAGCCAATGGCTCAATTTATTTACACCATGAACCGGGTCGGCAAGGTCGTGCCGCCCAAGCGTCATATTCTCAAGAACATCTCCTTGAGCTTCTTCCCGGGCGCCAAGATCGGCGTTTTGGGTTTGAACGGCGCCGGTAAATCGACCCTGCTGCGCATCATGGCGGGCATCGATACCGATATTGAAGGGGAAGCCCGCCCGCAACCCGGCATCAAGATCGGCTACCTGCCCCAGGAGCCGAAGCTGGATCCGGAGCAGACCGTACGCGAAGCGGTCGAAGAGGCCGTTGGCGAGGTGAAGCGCGCCATGGCCCGTCTCGACGAAGTCTATGCGGCCTACGCCGACCCGGATGCCGACTTTGACAAACTGGCCCGCGAACAGGGCGAGCTGGAAGCCATCATTCAGGCTCAGGGTGGCCACAACATGGAAAACCAGCTGGAGCGTGCGGCCGATGCCCTGCGCCTGCCAGCCTGGGATGCCCAGATCAAACACCTCTCAGGTGGTGAGCGTCGCCGTGTGGCACTGTGCCGTCTGCTGCTGGAAAAGCCGGACATGCTGCTGCTGGACGAACCGACCAACCACCTGGATGCGGAATCCGTGGCCTGGCTGGAGCGCTTCCTGCACGACTACGAAGGCACTGTGGTCGCCATCACCCACGACCGCTACTTCCTCGACAACGTGGCTGGCTGGATCCTGGAGCTGGACCGCGGCGAAGGTATCCCGTGGGAAGGCAACTACTCCTCCTGGCTGGAGCAGAAGGATGCCCGTCTGGCGCAGGAAGCAAGTTCCGAAGCGGCCCGTCGCAAGTCCATCGAGAAAGAGCTGGAGTGGGTTCGTCAAAACCCGAAAGGCCGTCAGGCCAAGTCCAAGGCCCGTATGGCTCGCTTCGAAGAGCTCAACACCAACGACTACCAGAAGCGCAACGAGACCAACGAGCTGTTCATTCCGCCCGGACCGCGCCTCGGCGACAAGGTGGTGGAAGTGGCCAACCTGTGCAAATCCTACGGTGATCGGGTGCTGATCGACGATCTGTCGTTTGCCATTCCGAAAGGGGCCATCGTCGGCATCATCGGCCCGAACGGTGCCGGTAAGTCGACCCTGTTCCGTATGATGTCGGGCCAGGAGCAGCCGGATTCCGGCGCCATCACCCTGGGTGACACCGTGGTGCTGGCTTCTGTCGATCAGTTCCGCGACAGCATGGATGACAAGAAGACGGTATTCGAGGAAGTCGCTGACGGTCAGGATATCCTGCGCATCGGCAACTACGAGTTCCCGAGCCGCGCCTATATCGGCCGCTTCAACTTCAAGGGTTCCGACCAGCAGAAGCGGGTTGGCGAACTCTCAGGTGGTGAACGTGGTCGTCTGCACCTGGCCAAGCTGCTGCAGACCGGCGGCAACGTGCTGCTGCTGGATGAACCGACCAACGATCTGGATATCGAAACCCTGCGCGCCCTCGAGAACGCCCTGCTGGAGTTCCCGGGTTGTGCCATGGTCATCTCCCACGACCGCTGGTTCCTCGACCGTATCGCCACTCACATCCTGGATTATCAGGACGAGGGCAAGATCGAGTTCTTCGAAGGTAACTTTACCGAATACGAAGAGTGGAAGAAGAAAACCTACGGCGCCGAGGCGATCCAGCCCCATCGCGCCAAGTACAAGCGCATCACCAAATAAGGCTGACTGCGTGTTGAGGGGAGCTTCGGCTCCCCTTTCTATTTCCTTTTAGCTTACAATCCAAGACGGATGCCTTTGCATGGATGTAGCACGATGACGACCCCCATAGAGAAAAAACTCACCATCCAGATCCGGGTTGAACCGGGTTGCCTTGGGCCGGATGGCAAGGCGCACATAGAGACCTTCTGTGCCGCTGCCGCCAAGATCTTCGCCGCTATCTACCCTGATCTTGTGAGCTGGGTGCTGATCCCCCGCTACGACAAACAGCTGCCGGAGCAAGAGTTCTTTATCGAGGGGCGCAAGCTGACCGAAGAGCAGGCCAGTCTCTTTCTGCGCCGCTTCGGCCGCGAGCTGGGTGAGGTTCAAGACCGGCTCGACTCCGTGCTGGCCCAACTGGTCGAGCGCTACTTCAAGACACTTTAAGCCCCCTTTTCCGATAAAATGTTCTCTGCTGAGAACCTTTTTTTATGCTCAAAAAGCAAACGTTTGAATTTTTACTCTATTCATTGATCTGCTTCGCAGATCCAGGGTTTGTAAACGGCGCCGCCTGTGTAAAAATGTGCGCGCTGTCACGGTATCAGGACGAGTCTGGTTACTTAACCGCCAGAAACAGGGCAATTTACCCCGCATGGATGGGATAGCCCGTTCCCCTGCTGCTTATTTCACGTCACCTATTGGAATCCAACATGAATCAACAACACCAAGCTGCCAATCAGGCCGCCGGGCAAGGATTGCTTGAGCGCCTGTTTGCCCTGCAAGGCCATGGCACTACCGCCCGCACCGAAGTGATCGCCGGCATCACCACCTTCCTGACCATGGTCTACATCGTGTTCGTCAACCCGCAGATCCTCTCTGCGGCTGGCATGGACACCCAGGCCGTGTTCGTCACCACCTGCCTGATCGCCGGTATCGGCAGCATCCTGATGGGCCTGTTGGCCAACCTGCCCATCGCCCTGGCTCCCGCCATGGGCCTCAACGCCTTCTTCGCCTTCGTAGTGGTCGCAGGCATGGGCTACTCCTGGCAAGTGGGTATGGGCACCATCTTCTGGGGCGCCATGGGCCTGCTGATCCTCACCCTGCTGCGGGTGCGCTATTGGCTGATCGGTAACATCCCGCTCACCCTGCGGGTCGGCATCACCGCCGGTATCGGTCTGCTGATCGCCCTGCTCGGTCTGCACAACGCCGGTATCGTGGTCGCGAGCCCCGCGACCATGGTGACCGTGGGCAACCTCACCTCCCTGCCCTGCCTGCTGGGTCTGCTCGGTTTCTTCCTGATCTGCATCTTCTCTGCTCGTGGCGTTCACTCTGCCGTGCTGATCGCCATCGTGGTCACCACCACCCTTGGCTGGCTGTTTGGCGATGTCACCTTCAAGGGCTTTGTCTCCATGCCCCCCAGCATCGAACCGGTATTCGGTCAGCTGGATCTGATGGGTTCGCTCGACATCAGTCTTGCCGGGATCATCTTCTCTTTTATGCTGGTCAACCTGTTCGACTCCTCCGGCACCCTGATTGGCGTCACCAACCGCGCCAAGCTGGCCGATGATCGCGGCCACTTCCCGCGCATGAAGCAAGCGCTGATGGTCGATAGCGTCAGCTCCGTCGGCGGCGCTTTCATGGGCACCTCCTCGGTCACCGCCTTTATCGAGAGCAGCTCCGGCGTCGCCGTCGGCGGCCGCACCGGTCTGACCGCCATCATCGCGGGCATCCTGTTCCTGCTGGCCATCTTCTTCTCCCCGGTTGCCGCCATGGTGCCAGCCTATGCCGCTGCTGGCGCTCTTATCTATGTGGGCGTACTGATGTGCTCCGAGCTGACCCGGGTCAAGTGGGAAGATCTGACCGAAGCGGTACCGGCCTTCATGACCGCGGTGATGATGCCGTTCAGCTTCTCCATCACCGAGGGGATCGCCGTCGGCTTTATCTCCTACTGCGTGATGAAAGCAGGCACCGGCCGCTGGCGCGAGATCAACCCCTGCGTGCTGGTGGTCGCCCTGCTGTTTGTGCTCAAGTTCGTCTGGGTCGACAGCCACTAAGGGGCACTCTGCCCCAATAAAAATGGCTATGTCCCAATTACGTGTTGAAAGGCTAATCTTGACGTAGGCCATCACCTTGAGGTCTACCATCATGGATACCCCAGCCTTTCAACACCTGTTGTCCCTCTTTCCCCAGTTAACCCTGCGCCAGCGCCGTGTTGCTCAGCAGGAACTCACTGCACCCCACACCATTACCTCACTCAATACTCAGTTACCGGCATGCAGTGGCTGCCCACATTGTCAGGCCGATGTTACCCAGCTGGCGCCTTGGGGATGGAGTCGGGGACTGCGCCGCTACCGTTGCAAACAATGTCTGCGCACCAGCTCCATCCTCACCAAGACGCCTCTGGCCCGGTTGCGTAAAGCACAGTGCTGGGAAGACTACGCGCAAGCCCTCATCGAAGGGCTGACCGTCCGCCAGGCAGCGCGGCGCTGTGGGGTCAGCAAAAACACCGCCTTCCTCTGGCGTCACCGCTTCTTGCGTGCCATGGCAGGCCATCAAGCCACACAGGAAGAGGGCATCGTTGAGGTAGACGAGACCTTCTTCCTTGAATCGTTCAAGGGGCAACGGGGGCTGCCGCGTCCGGCACGTCATCGCGGTGGTAAAGGTCGAACTCGTGGAACCAGGTCGGATTACATCCCTGTGATGGTGGTGCAAGACAGGGCAGGCCACCATGCGGATTTTCAGCTGGAGAAGATAAATGCCGAGGCGGTCATCGCGGTCTTGACGCCGCTGGTGTCACCGGATGCGGTGCTGTGTAGCGATGGTGCGGGTGTGTATGCCAGTTTTAGCCAAGCGCAGGGCGTCACCCATCAGGTAGTGCGCAATCGCCAGGGCGAACGGGTGGTCGGTGCGTATCACATCCAGCACGTGAACGGGTATCACCATCGGTTGAAAGAGTGGATGGAGCGGTTCCATGGTGTGGCGACGCACTACCTGATGAATTATTTGGGTTGGCGCAGGATGCTGGAGCGTTACGGGAGGGGCGTAAATATCAAAGCGTGTTTGCATGAGGCGCTGGGGCACCCCATGCAGCACGTAATTGGGACATAGCCATAAAAATACCAGTCAGCTGACTGGCATTTTTTTATCCCAAAATATTCTCGGCCTGTGCGCTGGCCATAAAAAAATCCGAAACCAGTGGTTTCGGATTTTTTCTATTCAGCATGTGGCAGAGTTGGGTTATTCCCTCGCCTGCCACCTTGGCAGAACTTACTCGGCAGCCATGCGGGCTTCGATGTAAGCCAGTGCGCGGTCGATACGAGCCAGTACCCGCTCTTTGCCGACCAGCGCCATCACGGCGTCGATACCCGGGGACTGACCCAGACCGGTCACGGCAACGCGCAGCGGCATGCCGACCTTGCCCATGCCCTGACCCAGCTCGGCGGCAGTGGCTTCAATCAGCTCGTGCAGCGCTTCAGTGGTCCAGCTATCCAGTGCAGCCAGCTTGGCCTTGGCCAGAGTCAGCGGCTCGGCTGCGACGCCACGCAGGTGCTTCTTGGCAGCCGCTTCGTCGATCGCCTCAAAATCTTCGAACAGATAGCGGCTCTGGGCAGCCATCTCGACCAGGGTGTTGCAGCGCTCGGCCAGCAGGGTGACTACCGCAGGCAAGGCCGGGCCATTGCTGGTATCGATCTGCTGGTTTTCCATGTGCCAGGCCAGATGCTTGGCCACATAGACCGGATCTAGGCTGCGCATGTAGTGGTTGTTCAGCCACAGCAGCTTGTCGGTGTTGAAAGCAGAAGCAGACTTGGAGATGGCATCCAGGCTGAACAGCTTGATCATCTCGTCGAGGGTGAAGATCTCCTGATCGCCGTGGGACCAGCCCAGACGTACCAGATAGTTCAGCAGCGCTTCCGGCAGGTAGCCGTCGTCGCGGTACTGCATCACGGAAACCGCACCGTGGCGCTTGGAGAGCTTGGCGCCGTCGTCACCCAGGATCATGGAGACGTGGGCAAACTCCGGTACCGGCGCGTTCAGCGCCTTGTAGATGTTGATCTGGCGCGGGGTGTTGTTGATGTGGTCTTCACCACGCACCACGTGGGTGATCTCCATATCCCAGTCATCGACCACTACGCAGAAGTTGTAGGTCGGCGCGCCGTCGGTACGGCGAATGATCAGATCGTCCAGCTCGGTGTTGGCAAACTCGATGCGGCCACGAACGTGGTCATCGAACACCACGGAACCTTCGGTCGGGTTGCGGAAGCGGATGACGTGCGGCGCATCGGCCGGGTGATCGTGGGCGTGATCGCGGCATTTGCCGTCATAACGGGGCTTCTCGCCGTTGGCCATCTGGCCTTCGCGTAGCGCTTCCAGACGCTCCTTGGAGCAGTAGCACTTGTAGGCGCGGCCATCGGCCAGCATCTCGTCGATGATGCCGTTGTAGCGATCGAAGCGCTTGGTCTGGTAGTAGGGGCCCTCATCCCAGTTCAGCTCCAGCCATTCCATGCCCTCAATGATGGCGTCGATCGCCTCCTGAGTGGAACGTTCCAGGTCGGTATCCTCAATACGCAGCACGAACTCACCGCCCTGGTTCTTTGCAAACAACCAGGAATAGAGTGCGGTACGGGCACCGCCGACATGCAAAAAGCCGGTCGGGCTGGGAGCAAAACGGGTTTTGACTTTCATCTTTAAGCCTTGTGTAGAGGGCCTTGGGCCAATTCGTTAGAAAAAACCGTCGCATTTTAGCACCGACCATCACGGATGGGAAAACCATGACGCCATTGCGGGCTAAAGTAGGGGATTAAATCTGTCACCATTTTCATCTGTAGCCCGATATTTGAAGAGGATCGCAAAACAGAAGCCCCGTTTCCGATTTGCTATGCACAATGCTGGAGAGCTGCCTCCTCCGGTCGATACTCAGATAACGCTCACCACACTTCTCACGCACAAGGAAGAGACGATGCAGTTCCGTTCTATCCAGAATCGCATTCTAGTGATGGCCGGGATCGCCATGACCGCAGCCCTGGTCATCCTGATCCTGCTCAACCAATACTCCGGCCAACAAACCCAACAACTGACCATCAGCTCCAGCCGTGAAGCGCTGCAGCAGGAGGCATGGCAGAAGGTCAGCGCCAACGCCCGCGCCGAAGCGGCCACCATCACCCAACTGTTGCAAAAGGGGCTCTCCTATACCCAGCAGATGGCGAGCGCCCTCGCCCTGCAACAACAGGGCAAACTGCCGCTGGATCGCCAGCAGGCGACCGACCTGCTCAAGGCACAGCTCAACCTGGAACCACAGCTCTATGGCGCCTTCGCCGGCTTCGAGCCCAACGGTTTCGACGGTCAGGATGCCGCCTTCGCTGGCCAGACGGCGCTGGGCAGTGACGACAAGGGGCGCTTCGTGCCCTACTTCTATCGCGACAAGGAGCAAATTGGCACCGATCTGCTGCTCTCCATCGAAAAAACCAACCCGGACGAATTCGGCAATCCCGCCAACGACTACTACGCCTGCCCGAAACGGGAAGGTCGCTCTTGCCTGATCGACCCCTTCAAGGTGGACATCAACGGCCAGCAGGTGCTGGTGAGCACTATCACTACCCCCATTCTGGTGGGCGGTCAGTTCAAGGGGATCGCTGCGCTGGACCTGGCGGTGGACTCCATCAGCCGTCAGGCCAAGAGCCTCAACAGCAACATTTATGACGGCCAGGGGGAAACCCTGATCGTCAGCGCCGCTGGCGTCATTACCGGCACCAGCGGTGATGCCAGCCTGCTTGGCAGCCGCGCCGACAAATTGCTCGGCAATCAGTGGCAGCAGTACCTGAAACCGGAAGTACAGCGTCAGGAGCTGGACGAATCATTCCGTATTTCAGTCCCCATCATGGTGCCGGGGATGAGCCGCAACTGGGCCATCATCGTCACCCTGCCCTACAAGGTGGTGCTGGCAGGGGCCGATCAGCTGGAGAGCCAGCTCAACGAGATGAACCGGGCCGCCGTGACCCAACAGCTGGTCGGCGCCTTTATCGTGCTGGTACTGGCGCTGGCCACCATGCTGGTGATTGCCCGCAGCATCACCGGCCCCATCCGTCAGATGGTCAGCCTGGTGGATGACATCGCCGATGGCGAAGGGGATCTCACCAAGCGCCTCGCGACCCGCTCCGTCGATGAGCTGGGGGATCTCGCCAAGGGGATCAACCGCTTTATCGACAAGTTGCAAGGGCTGCTCGGGGATGTGCTGAAAACGGCCAGCGAGGTGAACCGCCACGCCTGCGACACCGATCGCATCGCCGGTCAGACCGACACCAACCTGCAACATCATCAGGCGGAGATGGAGCAGATGCTGACCGCGGTACAGGAGATGTCCTACGTCAGTCAGGAGGTCGCCACCCACGCCAACAACACCGCTGACTCGGCCAAACAGGCGCAAAGCGCGGCGGATCAGGGCAAGGAGCGCTTCCAGCAGGTGATCCAGTCGATGCACAAGGTGGCGGCAGAAGCCGGGAAAGGGGCCGAAGTGGTCGAAGGGCTGGCTCACGACAGCGCCCAGATCACCAGCATCCTTACCGTCATTCAGGGGATTGCCGATCAGACCAACCTGCTCGCCCTCAACGCCGCCATCGAGGCAGCACGGGCTGGCGAACAGGGACGTGGTTTTGCGGTGGTCGCCGACGAGGTGCGCAAACTGGCGGGTAATACCCAGCAAGCGGTGCAGAACACCCAGGAGTTGATCGAGAAGATCCGCCAGAGTTCCAGCAATGCGGTCAACGCCATCACCCAGAGCCAGCAACTGACCCATCAGGCGGTGAGCGAAGCGGATCTGGCGGAAGAGGCGCTCGGCAGCATCTACAAGGCCATCTCGACCATCAACGACATGACCTATCAGATCGCCTCCGCCGCCGAGGAGCAGAGCTCGGTTTCCGAAACCGTCTCCGGCAACCTGTCAAAAACCAACGCACTGGCCAACGACATTGCTCAGGATGCGACCGAAACGGCCAAAGCCAGTCAGGCATTGCGTCAGGCGGCCGACAAATTACAGCAATTATTGGGTCAATTTCGTCTCAGCTGATAATTTTCCTCTCGCGGACTCTCCCCCTCGGGGGCGAGTCCGTTTACCATAGGCAACGAATTTGCCTGATGGCAGGCAATGTAGTGAGAGGTAAATGCCGTGCCCACCCCGGACCGTCGCCCACGAGGCCATAACAGACGAGCCCAGCAGCGTCGCCAAGACGAATCACAAGGATCCCTGCTCCATCGCATCAATGCCGCGACCCTGTCCCTGCGCCAACGTTTTGGCCAAGGGATGAGCAACCTTGGCCAACGCCGCCAGGATGCCAAAGCAGGCAAATTCAAGCTGTCCAGCCCGCTGCCCCGCAAAAACACCATAGGTCTGCTGATCCTGGTCCCGCTCTGGCTGCTGGTGCTGGCCTGGGAGCCGGCACCGTCAGCACCCAAAGCCGCCCCTTCCGGCTCGCTGGAAGTGCCGCTGGCCGTGCCTGCTCAGGCCCTCACCGTCGGTAACGGCGCGGCAGGCAGTGCGCCTGCGGCAACCAAACCGGTCGAAGAGAAGGTCAACGGCACCTGGCTGCAACACGATGTGCAGGCTGGTGAGACCCTCTACTCCATCTGGCGCAAATTCGAGTTGCCGGGTGCCGAGCTGAGCCGCCTGATCGCCATCGAGGGGCCGGATCGCCCGCTGACCCGCCTGCAATCGGGCCGCTCGGTCTTTATTCTGGTGGATGACACCCGCCGCATCCAGCGGGTGGAGATCCGCTCCTACGGTCAGGCGGTCTACCGCTACGACCGGCAGGGTGAAGGGTTCGCCCTCAAGGAATAACAACACGGGAGGCGCTGGCCTCCCATTTTTTTCGGTCAAATCTCTTCAAATAAGCTACTGACTTCACAATATTTTTAGCTTGTTCAAAAAACGAAAGGGGTCAAATTGACAAGGATCGGCGCTAACGTACAATCGTTTGTGCTTTAGACAGGGATTGTTCTACGTGCTACTGGGACAAATAGACGTGGTCAGTCATGAGCCAACCCCTGCTTGCAAGGCAAATGCAGCCCAGCACGGGCTTAGTTTCATTTTGTTATTGATAGGATTTAGCACATGTCTGACATTCGCACCGGCCAGGTAAAATGGTTCAACGAAACCAAGGGTTTTGGCTTTATTGAGCAATCTCAGGGTCCGGACGTTTTCGTTCACTTCTCCTCCATCCAGAGCACCGGTTTCAAAACCCTGGCTGAAGGTCAAAAAGTCCAGTTCACTGTGACCCAGGGCCAAAAAGGCCCCCAGGCTGAGAACGTTACTCTGGTCTAAGCTCGCGCCAGTGAATCATGCAGGAGGAGCCAAGGCCCCTCCTCTTTTTTTGCCCGAAATTTACCCTCTCCGGTCACCACCGCTTGTCTCGTTCAGCCCACAGAGTAAGCCCCTCGCATGCCCTTCCTGTTGACAGAAGAAGGCAGAGACGCGCGGAGTAAACGCCAGATACGACAAAGCATCGCAGCGCGATGTGATGGGCAATTTCGAATATGAATTGGTGTACTTCGAGGAGAGAGATTTGGAGCGGGAAACGAGACTCGAACTCGCGACCCCGACCTTGGCAAGGTCGTGCTCTACCAACTGAGCTATTCCC
>NZ_JAPCJA010000022.1:0-71758 GCF_027707745.1 Aeromonas sp. QDB23 | reverse complement strand
TACCTGAAGCAACACCGCTTATATACCCGCACACTTGGAATTATTTGAGTCTCTAAAAATGAGGGGATCTCTGAGGGGTAATGGAGGTGATATGGGCATCCCCGTCCAGTGATTTGAAGATCTGCACCACGGCTTCGCCATGGATCGGTTTGGCAAGCGGCACTGTGCTCTTGCACTTGAAGCGGTAGTTGGTGCCAGCCACCACTTGAGTGGAGACTTCAAAGGGTACGTACTGCACCCCGACAAAACCTTTCAGCGCCCGGTCAAATACCGCCTGATCCTCGGCGGTCAGCTTGTGATATGGGTCTATCCACCCACCAACACGGCTTGTTCTGACATATCAAACTCTCCGTGCTCTATGACCCCGACTCGTTTGGCCGATCGGGCTGCGCCCCGTTGATTCAAGTGGTTTCCGGTCTCCACCGGGGTGTCATCACTGCCGGTTGGCGCGATGACGATGGGCCCGTTTACGCGGCTGTCAACGCGTTGATCTGCCCTCCCCCCAACCACGAGCCGCTGTTAACAGCAGGCTCAATTGGCATGAGAGAGCCTGGTGCGGGATCGCAAAAATGCCCCTGTCACATATGACCGGGGCAAGGTGGCGAAAAAGCGGATCGAAAAAAGAAGATGTGTAGCGCAAACGATTGAAAAAAGAAAAGACGCCTCAAGGGCGTCTTTTTGCATTTTTATGCTCGAAGGGTAGAAGGGCGCGAGCCGCTTATTCCCATTCGATGGTTGCGGGCGGCTTGCCGGAGACGTCGTACACCACGCGGGAGATACCGTTGATCTCGTTGATGATGCGATTCGATACGTGACCGAGGAAGTCGTACGGCAGGTGAGCCCAATGGGCGGTCATAAAGTCGATGGTTTCGACGGCGCGCAGCGCAATCACCCAGTCGTACTTGCGACCATCGCCCATGACGCCAACAGAGCGCACCGGCAGGAACACGGCAAACGCCTGGCTGACCTGGTTGTAGAGGTCGGCTTTGCGCAGCTCTTCGATAAAGACAGCATCGGCCTTGCGCAGCAGATCGCAGTACTCTTTCTTCACTTCGCCAAGCACGCGCACGCCCAGACCCGGGCCCGGGAACGGGTGACGGTAGAGCATGTCGTAGGGCAGACCCAGTTCGAGACCAACGCGGCGCACTTCGTCTTTGAACAGCTCGCGCAGCGGCTCGACCAGACCCATCTTCATTTCGTCCGGCAGGCCGCCGACGTTGTGGTGAGATTTGATGACATGGGCTTTGCCGGTCTTGCTGGCAGCGGATTCGATGACATCCGGATAGATGGTGCCCTGGGCCAGCCAGCGAGCATTTTTCAGCTTCTTGGCTTCGTCGTCGAACACTTCGACGAAGACGCGGCCGATGATCTTGCGCTTGGCTTCCGGCTCGTCTTCACCCGCCAGGGCTGAGAGGAAGCGCTCTTCCGCTTCAACCTTGATGATGTTCAGACCAAAGTGGTCACCAAACATCTCCATCACCTGCTCGCCTTCGTTCAGACGCAGCAGACCGTTGTCAACGAAGACGCAGGTCAAGCGATCGCCGATGGCGCGGTGCACCAGCATGGCGACCACGGAGGAGTCGACACCACCGGAGAGGCCGAGGATCACTTCGTCGTCACCTACCTGCTCGCGGATGCGGGCTACGGCGTCGTCGATGATGGTGGCCGGAGTCCACAGGCATTCGCAGCCACAGATGTCCTTGACGAAGTGCTCCAGCATGCGAGCACCCTGACGGGTGTGGGTCACTTCCGGGTGGAACTGCACGCCGTAGAAGCGCTTGGCTTCGTTGGCCATGGCCGCGTGGGGGCAGGTCGGGGTGCTGGCGATGGTGGTGAAGTCAGCCGGGATGGAGGTGACCTTGTCACCGTGGCTCATCCAGACATCCAGCAGGGCATTGCCGTTGTCGGCGATGGCATCTTCGATGTTGCGCAAGAGGGCGCTGGTCTTGCCGGAGTCGCCCAGCACTTCGACCTTGGCGTAACCGAATTCACGCTCGGTGGAGGATTGCACTTTGCCACCCAGCTGCTCGGCCATGGTCTGCATGCCGTAGCAGATGCCAAACACCGGCACACCGGCGTTGAACACGTACTCGGGAGCGCGCGGGCTGCCCGCTTCGGTGACGGACTCCGGACCGCCGGAGAGGATGATGCCGTTGGGGTTGAATTCGCGGATCTGCTCTTCGGTCACATCCCAGGCCCACAGTTCGCAGTAAACACCGATCTCGCGCACACGGCGGGCAATCAGCTGGGTGTACTGGGAACCGAAGTCGAGGATAAGGATACGGTGCTGGTGAATGTCTTTAGTCATTTTATTCCTGCATCAGGCTGATGTTTTAACAAAAAGCATGGGGATAAAAACGGTGTCAAAACGGGGCCGTAGCCCCGTCTTGTATCAGCCCATCCGATAGTTGGGGGCTTCTTTGGTAATGGTCACATCGTGGACGTGGGACTCTTTCATCCCGGCGCCGGAGATGCGCACGAACTCTGCCTTGGTGCGCATGTCGTCGATGGTGGCGCTGCCGGTCAACCCCATGGAGGAGCGCAGGCCGCCCATCTGCTGGTGGATGATCTCTTTGAGGCGGCCCTTGTACGGCACGCGACCTTCGATGCCTTCCGGCACCAGCTTGTCAGCGGCGTTGTCGGTCTGGAAGTAGCGGTCGCTGGAACCTTTGGACATGGCGCCCAGGGAACCCATACCACGGTAGGATTTGAAGGAGCGACCCTGATAGAGCTCGATCTCGCCCGGCGCTTCTTCAGTACCGGCGAACATGGAGCCGACCATGACGCAGCTGGCGCCCGCGGCGATGGCCTTGGCGATGTCGCCGGAGAAGCGGATACCGCCATCGGCAATCACCGGAATACCGGTGCCTTCCAGCGCATCAACGGCGTCGGAGATGGCAGTGATCTGGGGGACACCGACACCGGTGACGATACGGGTAGTACAGATGGAGCCCGGGCCGATACCGACCTTGACTGCGTTGACACCGGCAGCAGCCAGCGCCTTGGCGCCGGCACCGGTCGCCACGTTGCCACCGATGATCTGCAGATCCGGATAGGCGTCGCGAGTGGCCTTGATGCGATCCAGCACGCCCTGGGAGTGGCCGTGGGAGGAGTCGATCAGCAGCACGTCAACACCGGCTTCCACCAGCGCAGCAACGCGCTCTTCGTTACCGGCACCGGCACCGACCGCGGCACCGACGCGCAGACGACCCTTGTCATCTTTACAGGCGTGCGGCTTGCGCTCGGCTTTCTGGAAATCTTTAACGGTGATCATGCCCTTGAGTTTGAAGTCGGCGTTCACCACCAGCACTTTTTCGATACGGTGCTTTTGCATCAGGGCAACCACCTCTTCGCGAGGGGCCCCTTCACGCACGGTGACCAGACGATCTTTCTGGGTCATGATCTGTTCAACGGTCTGGGAGAGGTCAATCACGAAGCGCACGTCACGGCCGGTGATGATACCGACCAGCTTGTTGCCATCAGTCACCACAGGGTAACCGGCGAAGCCATTCTTGTGGCTCAGCTCCTTGATTTGGGCAATGGTCATGTCAGGGCGTACGGTGACGGGGTCAGTGACCACGCCGCTTTCGTACTTCTTGACCTTGCGCACTTCGGCAGCCTGCTGCTCGATGGACATGTTCTTGTGGATAAAGCCGATACCGCCTTCCTGGGCCAGAGCGATAGCCAAACGGGCATCAGTCACTGTGTCCATGGCAGCGGAGATCATGGGGATGTTCAGGCTGATGGTGGAGGTCAGCTTGGTACGCAGATCGGCAGTATTGGGAAGAACTTCGGAGTGGGCGGGAACCAACAGTACATCGTCGAAGGTTAACGCTTCTTTGGCAATCCTGAGCATGGCAATATCTCACCGTTGAGGAAGTGGGGGTGTAAAATATTGCCGACGAAGTTTACTCACCGATTGGTCACTGGTAAAGAAGTTTTTTGAATTTTTTATGGCGTAGCCCTCTTTTAGGCGGCCAAGAGGCTAAAAAACCAAGACTTTCTCTTCAAAAATGGCCGTTTTGTGGCAAAAGAGTTGAGCGAATGGAGTTTTATGCAAAATGCCCCTGATGAATTTCCCCCGGCGGCAGATTGGCAACCCCCTGCCCTCTTCCCCATCCTGCAGCAAAACAGACCCAGATAACCCAGCATTCCATTGCATCGCAATGCACTCGTTAACACGCGAGGCAAGTCGCCATGTTGGCAGTTGTTGCGCTGGCGCAACAAATCAAACAATTCCTGTCACACACACGCAAAAGTTGTGGCAGCCGGAAGAGGTGGTCTCGTAAGATACCCTGCAGCGCCATGATGTGACCATGCTCGTATTGGCCCACCCGGGCCACCAACAAGAGAGGTCAAGCACCGGAAAACGGGGCAACAGCGAATATATTCTGCGGTGAAACAAAACCCGGCAGAATAACGAGTTTGCCACCCTAACATGCTTATTTCAGTGCATGGAAAACAATCCACACATATCAATCAACCATCGCGGGAATATATATGAGATTTCAAGGAAAGATTTCTGAGTGGAACGATGACAAGGGATATGGATTCGTCGAACCTAATGGCGGAGGTGAACGCACATTTATTCATATCAAGTCATTCAAATCGAGAGCACGAAGACCCGCCAATGGCGATCTGGTTATTTATGAAGTAGAGAAAGATAGTCGGCAACGCAGCAATGCAGTCAATGTCTCGTTTCCCCATGAACGATCACAGCAAAGAAAGAGAGGGGGCAGTAACGTCAGTCTGATATGGCCACTACTGTTTATATCAAGCATATTTGCACTCACCCTGTTTCAGCGTATTCCGGCTCTCATCCTCATCGTCTATATATCCCTGAGCATTATTACGTTTATTGCCTATGCCATTGACAAACATGCCGCCCAAAATAACCACTGGCGTACTCAAGAGAGCACCCTGCATCTGCTGGCCCTGCTCGGTGGTTGGCCTGGCGCCCTCTCTGCCCAACAGCTGCTCAGGCATAAATCAGCCAAAGTGGAATTTCGCCAGGTGTTCTGGGTAACGGTTTTCATGAATCTGCTTCTGCTGTGCGGGTTAACCATGAGCGATCCGGGTCGTGCCATGCTTGGCACTGTCACCACAGAGATCCTCCATCTGATCGCCCCCTGGGCTTGAGTCCGTGTTCGGCATAACTTATCGCCATCAGATTTTGCCCTTGCATCAATTTAACCGGTGGCCTGATTGATACCCGCATCAAACGCCACCGGTTTGCGCCCTTCAACGCGACAGCGCAGAGTCACTCTCTGACAAGCTAGCCAAACAAGATGTCCGGGCTCGGCTCCTGCCGCGCGCTGGGGTAAGATAGCGGCCATCGTTTTATTCCGGCCCGCCGGAGCAGACCACAGGTACGCCCTTGAACCGATTTACCCCATCTAGTGCGGCGAGTGGCCGCGAGCAGCAGGTCTTTACCGTCACCCGCCTCAACAGCGCCGTGCGCATGATCCTGGAGCAGGATCTGGGGCTGGTGTGGCTGACCGGCGAGCTCTCCAACTTGGCGATGCCTAGCTCCGGCCACTGGTACTTTTCGCTCAAAGATCTGGGGGCGCAGGTGCGCTGCGCCATGTTCAAGGGCAACAACCGGCGGGTGACGTTTCGCCCGCAGGATGGCATGCAAGTGCTGGTGCAGGCGCGAGTTTCCCTCTATGAGCCGCGCGGCGACTACCAGCTGATCATCGAGTCGATGCAACCCGCTGGCGACGGCGTGCTGGCGCTGCGTTTTGAAGAGCTCAAGCGCCGCCTCGGGGCCGAAGGGCTGTTTGACGAGAGCCGCAAGCGGCCGCTGCCCCGCGAACCGCGCGCGGTGGGCCTCATCACCTCCGCCACTGGCGCGGCTTTGCACGATATGCTGACGGTGCTTAAACGCCGCGCCCCGGATCTGCCGGTCTTTATCTACCCGACCCAGGTGCAGGGGAGCGCCGCCATCAGCCAGATCGTCGCGGCGATCGCCAAAGCGAACCAGCGCGCCGAGGTGGATGTGCTGATCGTCGGCCGCGGTGGCGGATCGCTCGAAGATCTCTGGTGCTTTAACGAAGAGGCGGTAGCGCGCGCCATTGCCCACTCCGCCATTCCGGTTATCAGCGCGGTGGGCCACGAGGTGGATGTCACCATCAGCGACTTTGCCGCCGACTTGCGCGCCCCAACCCCGTCGGCGGCCGCCGAACTGGTGGCGCCGGACAATCAGGCCCGCATCCAGCGCCTCGCCCATCTCAAGCAGCGACTGCTGCAGGCGATGAACCGCCAGCAGACCGCCGCCCGCCACGATTTCATCCTGCTGCAAAAGCGGCTCGACCATCAGGATCCGAAGCGGCGGCTGGAGCAGCAGTCCCAGCGCCTCGACGAACTTTCTGCCCGTTTGCAGCAGCTGCTTCGCCAGCGGCTGCATCAGGGAGAGCGGCGCCTCGCCAATCTTGAGCTGCGCCTGCAGGGCAAGAGCCCGGAGCGCTTGCTGGCCGCCGGCAAGCGCCGCCACCAGCTGGCCGAGGAGCGGCTCCATGCCCTGATTGCCAAACGCCAGGATCTGGCCAGCCACCGCCTCGCCATGCTCACCGCCCGCCTCGACGGAGTGAGCCCGCTTGCTACTCTGGGTCGCGGTTACTCCATCACCCGCACCCCGCGCGGCGAAGTCATCAGCCGCGCCGATCAGGTCAGCAGTGGCGACCAGCTTATCACCACCCTAGCGCAAGGGAGCCTGCAGGTGCGGGTCGAGGGAATTAAGCCGTAACCCGCGCTCTTGAGCCGCGACCCGGCGCTGCGCCTCACTGGCAGCTGGTGCCCCGGTCATACCTGTATAAAAAAATCCCCGCCGGTTGGCGGGGATTTTTATTGGAACGGTATTAACACCTGTCAGCGAGAGCGACCCGCTTAACTGGCCTTGCGCAGGATCTGCTCAAGGTAGTCGGCGAAGTTGTGACCGTTATGCTCCAGCAGTTTCGGGAACATGGATATAGAGGTCATGCCCGGGAAGGTGTTGATCTCGTTGAGCAGGATCTCGCCCTCATCGGTCAGGAAAAAGTCGATGCGCGAGAGGTGGGTCAGTTTCAGCTGACGGAACGCCTTGAGGGCATACTCGTGGATCGCGTCGGCCTGGGCCTGGGTCAGCCCCTCGGCACGCAACGCAGTCTCGGTGTGGCTGGCACTGCTGTACTTCTCTTCATAGGTGTAGAACTTGTCCTGCGGCACGCAGATCTCGCCCGGATAAGTCGCCACCAGCTCGTCACCGTACTGGTAAACCGCCACTTCCAGCTCGCGCGGCTTGACCGCTTTCTCGATCAATACCTGCTCGGAGTAACCGAAGGCATCGGCAATGCCCTTCACCAGATCCGCTTCGTTGCTGGCGGAGTAGCAGCCAACGGAAGAGCCCTGGGAGGCCGCCTTGATAAAGACCTTGCCCCACTTGGCCAGCGCGGCTTTGGCATCGCTCAGCGCCGCGTCGTTTTGCTCGGTCAGGAACAGATAAGGGGTGTTGGGAATGCCGATGGCGGAGAGCCACAGCTTGGTGCTGATCTTGTTGAAGCAGATCTTGCTCGCCTCGGCATCGCAACCGAGATAAGGCAATCCGGCCAGTTCGAGGAAGGATTGCAGATCGCCGGTCTCACCCGGGTAGCCGTGGATGCAGGGCACCACGTAATCCACCGGACGGGCCACGCTGTCAAACGAGAGCAGCTTGTCGAGCCCCAGCTTGCACTCGCGGCCATCGGCACTGAGCCAGCGATCGGCGAACATCTCGACGCGGGTCACTTCGACACCGGGCAGGAGGCCCAGTTGTTGCTCGAGGAAATTGGCGCTGCGCAGAGAAACTTCGTGCTCGGAGCCACCGCCGCCGCACAGCAGCAAGACATGCATGTTCTTCATTAGATGTGATCCCTTGGGAAAAGCGGCCTCGTCATGACCATTTGATAAGCTAACCACCATAAAAACCGGACGAAGCCAGATACGAACATAAGTGCGCGCCAGTGTAGCAAGGGAGATCAACCCTTGTCAGCTGATGGGAGACCCATGACCCCACTTCTTGCAGTGAAAAGTCTCCCCTGTGTCAAAATCGGGACACATTGTCCCTCAGCGCGGGGGATCGACCCTTCCCATCCCGTTGCCATTGACCCGAAACCAGCCGGCGATGCTGTAGCGCTCGCGGTTGGCAGGCAGCACCTCGTGGGGAAACTCTTCGGAGAGAAACAGCACCAGCCGCCCGCCCTTGGGGCTGACATCCATCAGAAACTGCTCGTCGTTGTCATAGAAGCGCAGCAGGCCACCGGCTTCCGGTTGCCAGTCGTTGTTGAGGTAGAAGACCGAGGTGAGGCGGCGGTTGGAGCGACCGGCAAAGGCATCGCGATGGGTAGCGTAAAAATCGCCGCTGCGATAGCGGGCAAAGTGGGCCTCGTAGTCAAACAGCCCCAGCATCAGCATCCGGTTGGCGGCAAGACGCAGGGACTCCATCCGCGCAAGGTAGTCGGCCACCGGCGCCCCGAGGGAGGGCTCCAGCCAGTGGATCTGGTCACGGCGAATGTCGGGATTGCCCTGATGCAGGGCGTCACGGCCGATCCCGGCCGGTTGCCATTCGCCTGGCAAACAGGCTTTGAGGGCATCCACCTCTGCGGCGGTCAAAAAATCATCCACTATCACCCATCCCCGGGTGTAAATGGCATCCATGGCAGCTTGATAGTCCAAGATTGGCTCACAATGAGTGGAGAGAGGGCGCTTTTTAGCGACTTACCGGCCAAGTCACAAACCGGTTTGCTTCTCTTGAGAAGTCCCACCATCAATACGCGATTTGTCGCCCGCTTCCCCGCTTTTTGTCGCCAGTTGTGATCCCGCCCCACCGGACGGCGTATTGGCTGTCGAAACTGTGATGGCCCTTGCAATCAAGGGGAAGAGAGAGTGCGGGTCTCTTGCCGCCAAAAGAGCCAACCGATACCGTACTCCAGTACCATTACGCTATTCATCCGACATCTATCGCCACAACCGACCGAACACCTCACGGACAACCAATAGAAGGATCTGCTTATGCCTCTGCCCGATCTCACTTTGCAACGACTGGATGGCACCCCCTATCCGCTGGCCCAACTGGCGGGCAAGGTGGTGCTGGTAGTCAATGTCGCCAGTCGCTGCGGCTTTACTCCCCAATATGAAGGACTGGAAGCCCTCTATCGGGAACTCGGCCCCAAGGGGCTGGTGATCCTGGGCTTCCCCTGCAACCAGTTTGGCAATCAGGAGCCGGGGGATGCGGACGAAATTGCCCGCTTCTGCTCCCTCGACTATCCGGTCACCTTCCCCATCATGGCCAAGTGCGATGTCAACGGCGAGCATGCCCACCCCTTCTACCAGTGGCTTAAAAAACAGAAGCCGGGTTTTCTGGGGCTGGAAAACGTCAAATGGAACTTCACCAAGTTCCTGATCGACCAGGAGGGTAATGTGGTGGACCGCTTCGCCCCCCAGGCCAAACCGGAGAACCTGGCCGAGCAGATCCGCGAGATGTTCTGAATCGCCCGACGCGTGTTGCGCCACTGCGTTGAACGATTGTGTGGCGGCCGGTGCGACAGCTACTGCGCAGCGGCCGCTATTTTGCTATATTACGGCCCCACTATCTTTTCCATATCGTGGCTGGCCCCAAAGTGCTGGCTGCCCGTTGAGCCAAAGGCTCATCTCAGGAGTGTCTCTCGAACATGTCATTCAACGAACTGGGTCTGTCTCCGCATATTCTGCGGGCCGTCAAGGAGCTGGGTTACGAACAGCCAACCCCCATCCAGCAGCAAGCGATTCCGGCCATTCTGGCTGGTCAGGATGTGCTCGGCGGCGCTCAGACAGGCACAGGCAAAACGGCCGGTTTCACCCTGCCGATGTTGCAGCGTCTGCTGGCCAACCATGGCCGTGGCCGTCGTCAGGTACGCGCCCTGGTGCTGACCCCGACCCGCGAACTGGCGGCACAGGTGGGCGAGAGCATCATCAAGTATGCCCACCACCTACCGTTCAAGACGCTGATCGCCTACGGCGGCGTCAGCATCAAGCCCAATCTGGATGCCATCAAGCTGGGTGTGGACATTCTGGTCGCCACCCCGGGCCGACTGCTGGATCTGCTGACCCAGGGCGCCCTGACCCTGAGCGAGCTGGAAGTGCTGGTGCTGGATGAAGCGGATCGCATGCTCGACATGGGCTTCATCGTCGACATCCGCCGCATCATGAAGGCGTTGCCTGCAGAGCGGCAGACCCTGCTCTTCTCCGCCACCTTCTCCAACGAGATCAAGGCGCTGGCCGATGATCTGCTCAACGATCCCACCCTGATCGAGGTGGATCCGAGCAACACCGCCGCCGAGCAGGTCTCCCAACGCATCATTCAGGTGGATCGGGAACGCCGCCGCGAGTTGCTCTCCCACATGATTGGCCGTGGCAACTGGCAGCGGGTGCTGGTGTTTGTCCGCACCAAGCAGATCGCCGACCGCCTCGCCCAGCAGATGCAAAAAGATGGCCTCAACACCGTGGCGATCCACGGTGACAAGAGCCAGGGTGCCCGCAACCGTGCGCTGGCCGATTTTCGCAGCGGCGCCGTGCGGGTGCTGGTGGCGACCGATATCGCCGCCCGCGGCCTCGATATCGATCAACTGCCCTACGTGATCAACTTCGAACTGCCCCAGATGGCGGAGGATTACATCCACCGTATCGGCCGTACCGGTCGTGCTGGTCGCGGCGGCGAGGCGATCTCGCTGGTCAGCCATGACGAACTGGGTCAGCTCAAGGCCATCGAAGCATTGATCGGCCAATCCCTGACCGTGGAGATCCTGGAAGGGTACGAGCCCAGCGGCAAGCCGAGCCGTCAGACCCTGCCGGGCAGCAAACCGGTGCAGAACCCGCCCCGTGAGCGCGGCCATGCCAACGCCAAGAGCAATGCCAAAGGCAAGCCTGCCGCAGGTAAGGGCAAAGCCAAGGGTGATACCGCCAAGAAGCCAGCCCAGTCTCCTCAAAACAAGTCCCGCAAGCGGGAAGTGGTAGGCGAGGATATCGGCTTTACTCCGATGCGCCGCCTGCCCAAGGCGATGCGCGACAGCTATCAGGACAGCAGCGACGAGTAAGCTCGCGCGCGACGCTAACTGCCAAACCCAAAGAGGGAGCCTGCAAGGCTCCCTCTTTCGTTATGAATGGTGCGAGCTGGCGCAAGTGATCCACTCAGGATCAGACCAGCGAATGGCGCACCGCTGCGGCGCCATGGCTGGGCGGCGCTGAACCATCGAGCGGATTGAGTTGCAAGAACTCGAACAGGCCTGCCTGCATATTGACGTTCCAGAAGCGCCCGGCGAGGGTGAGTTGCAGCCGTGCGCTCTCTATCTCGGCCAGCCCATGCTGCTGCCAGGCGGCAAAGAGCGGCATCAGATGGGTCAGCAAAGGTGCAGGCAGACGATCCAGCGCCAGCACGCCGCTGTCGAGGGCGCCGCGCAGCAGACCATCCATCCGCGCATTGGGGTTGCGCCCCATCACCATCCCAGGCGCCCGCTTGCCGTTGGCCAGTGCGTCGTGCCAAGGGGCCAGATCCCGGCCATACATCAAGCCGTGACCAAGAATACTGCCCCCCGCACCGGCGCCAAAGGGGAGGATCTCGGCGCCGCGCTTGGCCATCTGGTTATAGCGGCTCTGCTCGGCCGGACTGCGCCGCCAGTGGCTGCAAGAGAGGCGCTCCCAGCCGTGGGCTTCCAGTTGCGCTCCGCCATAGGCATACATGGCCGCCCGCTGCTGGCCATCGGCGAGCCAATACTGGGTGCCCTTCTCCTGCGCCCGCTCCAGATTGGTGCCCTGCATGGCGATCAGCTGGTAGAGATCGACCCCGTGTACACCGCTCGCCATCACATCACGGATATCCTGCTGCCACACGGCATCATCCTGACCGGGCAGGCCAAAGATGAGGTCCGCCACGATCACAGCCGCATCATCCCGGGTCAGCTCGCCAAGGCGGGCCAGCAGCGTCTCCCTGTCATCGAAGCGGGCTGCCTGCTGGCGCACCCGGCTATCAAAGCTCTGCACCCCGAACGAGAAACGGTTGAACCCACCCGCCAGCGCCGCCTGCCATTTCTCATCGTCAAAACCGTTGAGCCGTCCCTCCAGCGTCACCTCGGCATCGGCCGCCAGCGGAAAACGGCGGATCACTGCGGCCAGCATGGCCAACTCGCCGGCGCTCATGTCGGTCGGTGTGCCGCCCCCTACATAGACGGCTGAAAACGGCATGCTCTGCGCCAGCGGGGTGTCCGCCGCCTGCGCAAGGGAGGCGCAGAGGGCGTTGACGTAGCGGTTGATCCGCGCCGGATTGGCGCCATTTTCAAAGAAATTGCAGAAACTGCAGCGCTTGCGGCAAAACGGAATATGGATGTAGAGGGCGCGCTCCTCAGCTTCACTCTCTCGCTGCCACCAGCTCTGCCAGCCAGCCTCATCGAGCGGGAAGGGGCGCATCCCTCCCCGACTGGCATGAGCCGAGGTCTTGGCGCTAAAGGCAAACTTGAGGGGATCCGGCGAGGCAATGCCGGTCATTGAAGGGGTCAGAATCATGGTGGTCACTATTCAGAAAATAATGACAATGATAACGATTATCGTTACTTGCAATTTGTTCTGGATCAACCCGCAGAGCCGCGCACCTCGCCGAGGTCATTTTGGCAACCTGCATTACCGATCTGCTTAACAGATTATTTACTAAAGAGCGGTTATGGTGTGCCGATAGAGAACCATCTCCCGCCATTTCCTCGTCTACGATCAAGACGATACGGGATCACATAACAACACCGAGCGCATGGAACTTGCCCAAAATGCATAACCTCTCCCTGAACTGGAAAATCTTCCTCCCCCTTGCGCTGGTCATCAGCACCACCTTTGGCCTCTGCTTCGAACTTTCCGCCTGGCTGCAACGGGATCTCGCCATCCGGCTGGCGGGCGAAAAAGTGGAGAGCGCCGCCAACACCTACATGGATCAGCTCAACGTCCTGATGATGACCGGTGGCATGGCCAACCGGCAAATCGTGCAGACCAAGCTCAAGAGTGAAGCGGGCATCGTCGAGGCTCGCCTGATCCGCGCCCCGGCCGTCAGCAACCTGTTTGGCCCGGGTCACCCGGATCAGAAAGCGCAGGATCCCCTCGATGAGCGCGCCATCAATCAGGGAGAGACCATTATGGAGCAGCAGGGTAACCGGCTCACCCTGATCAAACCGTTCAAAGCCTACAAGGAGTATCGCGGTACCCAGTGCACAACCTGTCATCAGGTCAATGAAGGGACCGTGATGGGCGCAGTGCGGATCAGTTACGACCTCAGCCACACCTTTGGCGAGATCCGCCACAACAACCTGATCCTGAGCGGCAGTCTGGCCGCCGTCTTCAGCATCGGCTTTGGCTTGCTCTGGTGGGTGTTGCAACGCTACGTAAAACGCCCGCTGCGCCAATTGCAGCTCACCATGATCCAGATGGCCAAGGAGCGCAACCTCGCCCTCCCCCTGGTCAATCACAGCCGGGATGAACTGGGCCAGATGACCCGCGCCGTCAATGACATGGTGCAGGGCTTCCGCCACAGTCTGCAGGAGGTGGAAGGAGCAACCCACCAGCTCTATCAGGAGTCGAACCAGATCCGTCAGGTGGCGACCCAGACCGAAAACTCGGCCCGTCAGCAAGAGGGGATGACCACCCAGGTGGCCGCCGCCGTGAGCGAGCTGGCCGCCAGCTCTCATGAGGTGCGCGAACATGCCCGCCACAGCGCCGAGCTCTCCGCCCTCACCAATCAGGATGCCGCCGACACCAGCCGCCTCGCCCAGCACTCCATCACCGACATGGGCGAGATGTCGGCAGAGATTGATCGGGTAGATCAGGTGATCCAGCAGCTCGACAGCCGCTGCCTGGCGGTTGACGGTGTGCTCGAGGTGATCAAGGGGATTGCCGATCAGACCAACCTGCTGGCCCTCAACGCCGCCATTGAAGCGGCCCGGGCGGGCGAGCAAGGTCGCGGCTTTGCGGTAGTAGCCGATGAAGTGCGGGCCCTCTCCAACCGCAGCCGCGCCGCCAGCGAAGAGATATCCCAGATGATCGCCGCCCTGCAAAAAGAGGCTCAGAGCGCGGTTACGGTGATCGGGGATGCAAAAAGCAAAGCCGGTGAGAGCATCAGCAAGACCGAGGCGACCTTGGCGGCCATGCAGAACATCATCGAGCGCATCGCCCGCATCAACGACCTCAACGCCCAGATGGCCCAGTCCGCCGAAGAGCAGGACCGGGTCTGCAGTGAGGTGGACAGCTCGGTGAGCGACATCCGCAACACCTCCAACGACACCCTGGGTCAGGCACACGCCGCCAACCTCGCCAGCATCCAGTTGGTGGAGCAGTGCCAGAAACTGGAGGCACTGCTGAAAACCTATCGCTGGTAATCCACTTCACCAACGAAAAAGCGCGACCCGAGGGTCGCGCTTCTGTTTTCTGGATTTGGCTTCGCTCAACTGCGGCCTTGCGTGTTCACTATCAACAACGCCGCAGAGCATGCTTTAACGGGCGTTGCGGGTTGCTACGGCATCCGCCAGATTGCGCAGCAGCACTTCGGTATCGGCCCAACCGATGCAGGCATCTGTTATGCTCTGGCCAACGGTGAGTTCACACCCTTCCACCAGATCCTGACGCCCTTCCACCAGATGGCTCTCCACCATCACACCAAACACCGCCTTGCTGCCAGCACGCAGTTGATCGGCCACATCTTCGGCCACCACCATCTGGTTCTTGAACTGCTTGCTGCTGTTGGCGTGGCTAAAGTCGATCATCACCTTCTGCGGCAGACCGGCTTTCTCCAGTCCCTTCACTACCTCGCTGACATGGGCCGCGCTGTAGTTCGGCTCACGGCCGCCGCGCAGGATGATGTGACAGTCCGGGTTGCCGCGGGTCGCCACGATGGCGGAGTGACCGTATTTGGTGACCGACAGGAAGTGGTGCGGCGCACTGGCGGCACCAATGGCATCGATGGCGACCTTGATGGTGCCGTCGGTGCCGTTCTTGAAGCCCACCGGGCAGGAGAGACCGGAGGCCAACTCGCGGTGTACCTGGGATTCGGTGGTTCGGGCACCGATCGCGCCCCAGCTCATCAGATCCGCCACATATTGCGGGGTGATCATGTCGAGGAATTCGGAGGCCGTCGGCAGCCCCATGTCGTTGAGATCCAGCAACAGCTTGCGACCAATGCGCAGACCGTCGTTGATCTTGCAGCTGTTGTCGAGGTACGGATCGTTGATCAGCCCTTTCCAGCCCACTGTGGTGCGCGGTTTTTCGAAGTAGACCCGCATCACGATTTCCAGCTGACCTTTCAGCTCGTCACGCAACGCCTTGAGGCGCTTGCCGTACTCCAGCGCGGCCACCGGATCGTGGATGGAGCAAGGACCAATCACCACCAGCAGACGATCATCTTCGCCAGCCAGGATATTGTGAATGGCCTGACGGGATTCAAACACGGTGGACGAGGCCACCTCGGTAGCCGGAAACTTCTCAAGCACCGCAACCGGGGGTAATAACTCTTTGATTTCACTGATACGAACGTCGTCGGTTTGATGCTGCATGACAAGGCTTCCTGCTAGATGACTGCGATTAAGAAATCTCAACATAGCCCGCGACAGCGCGCGTGTAAATAGGAAATTACAGCAACCACAAAACTATTTTGCGCGACAACCTTGCAAGTTATTTAAATGATGCTAGACGAAATGGCGATACAGGCGAGGAAGGCAAAAAGGCCCGCTCAGCGCGGGCCCGAAGCGTCGGTGATGACGGGTTTGTCAGTGATCAGCCACGCTGGCTGATACTGGCCAGCTTGTCGAAGTAATCCGGGAAGGTCTTCGAGGTGCACTTGGGATCATTAATGGTGACCGGGGTATCCGACAGCGCCACCAGCGAGAAGCACATGGCGATCCGGTGATCGTTGTAGGTATCGATCTCGGCGTGCTTGAGCTGGGTCGGCGGGGTCACGGTGATGAAGTCATTCCCCTCTTCCACCTCGACGCCCAGCTTGCGCAGCTCGGTTGCCATGGCGTGCAGACGATCGGTCTCCTTTACCCGCCAGTTGTAGATGTTACGAATGGAGGTCGGCCCCTCGGCAAACAGCGCGGCAACGGCGATGGTCATGGCTGCATCGGGAATATGGTTCATGTCCATATCCACCCCGTGCAGCGGCGCCTGCTCAGCCTCGATGAAATCATCGCCCCAGGTGATGCGTGCGCCCATCTTCTCCAGCACGTCGGCGAAGTGGATATCCCCCTGAATGCTGTGCTTGCCGATGCCGGTGACCCGCACCTTGCCCTTGATGGCGCCCGCCGCGAGGAAGTAGGAGGCGCTGGAGGCATCCCCTTCCACCAGAAAGTCACCCGGGCTGATATAGGTCTGGTTGCCCTTGATGTAGAACAGCTTGTAGTTGTCGTGTTCGATGACCACCCCGAACTGCTTCATGATGTGCAGGGTGATGTCGATGTAGGGCTTGGAGACCAGCTCTCCCTTGATGTGGATCCGGGTATCACCGGCCGCCATCGGCGCCGCCATCAGGAAGGCAGTCAGGAACTGGCTGGAAACGGAGCCATCGACGTGCACATCGCCGCCCCACAGCCCCTTGGCATCCACCACCAGCGGCGGATAGCCATCTTTTTTCAGGTACTGGATATGGGCACCCGCTTCACGCAGGGCATCCACCAGATGGCCGATGGGACGCTCTTCCATGCGCGGCTCGCCGCCCAGAGTATATTCACCGGAGCCGAGACACAGCGCGGCGCAGAGCGGACGCATGGCGGTACCGGCGTTGCCGAGGAACAGATTGACCGGATCTTTCACCGCAAAGCTGCGGCCCAGACCGTGCACGGTGCACTCGGTCTTGTCGGCGGAGAGCTTGTACTTGACCCCGAGCTGGGTCAGCGCAGCCAGCATATGACGAATGTCATCGCTGTCGAGCAGGTTGGTCAGACGGGTGGTGCCACGGGCCAGCGCCGCCAGCAGCAGCGCACGGTTAGAGACACTCTTGGAGCCGGGCAGATTGACCTCACCGGCCACACGAGAAATGGGTTCCAAACGCAACGAATTCATAGACTTCCTGTGCTATCTCAAAATAAACGCCTGTCCGGACGTTAACAGCCTGCGTCCCGCTCGGCAAGGGCACTTTCAGGGGAAATCGCACGGCAAACGCCAGCGCGCTGGTTCTGTTGAAAAAAAGACGCCGGGGTATCCCCGGCGTCTTGAATCACTGCAATAGCTGGAAGCGGCTCACGAGTTGTCACGAGAGGCCGCCAGCAAACACATAGGGGCTCTCTTCTCAGCCGTTGCGCTTGGCAAAGCCATCCATAAAGCTGACCAGGGCCTTCACCCCCTCCAGCGGCATGGCGTTATAGAGGCTGGCGCGCATGCCGCCGACAATGCGGTGTCCTTTGAGGGCCAGCAGGCCAGCCGCTTCCGATTCGGCCAGGAACTGCTTGTCCAGCTCGGCATTCTTCAGCTGGAACGGGATGTTCATTCGCGAACGGCAGCTGACATCCACCTGATTGCCATAGAAACTCGACTGATCGAGATAGTCATACAGGAAGTCCGCCTTCTCCTTGTTGCGCGCTTCCATCGCCTCGAGGCCACCCTGCTCCTTGAGCCACTCGAACACCAGGCCGGCCAGATACCAGGCGTAGGTGGGCGGCGTGTTGAACATGGAGTCGTTCTTGGCGGTGAGTTTGTAATCGAAAATCGAGGGCACATCGGCTCTCGCCTGATCCAGCAAGTCATCGCGCACGATGGCGATGGCAAGCCCGGACGGCCCGATATTCTTCTGGGCACCGGCATAGATGATGCCAAAGCGGCTCACGTCGATAGGACGGGAGAGAATGGTGGAGGAGAGATCCGCCACCAGCGGCACCTCGCCGGTGGCCGGGATGTCGAACATCTCGATGCCGTCGATGGTTTCGTTCGGGCAGTAGTGCACATAGGCCGCATCGGCGCGAAACGCCGGGGTCGGCAGCAGGTGGGAGATCCCCTGCTCGTTCTTGGCAACCCCCTGGAAGGTCTGGATATCGCCATACTTTTTGGCTTCATCCACCGCGCTCTGGGACCAGACACCGGTCAGCAGGAAGTCCGCCTTCTTGTTGGCGCCACCCAGCAGGTTCATGGGCACGGCGGAGAACTGGCCGCGACCACCACCGTGCATAAACAGCACCTTGTAGTTATCCGGCACAGCCAGCAGCTCGCGCAGATCCGCTTCAGCCTTCTCGGCCACCGCCATGTAGGGCTTGCCGCGATGGGAAAGCTCCATGACCGAGGCTCCCAGCCCCTGAAAATTACAAAATTCGCGCTGGGCGCGCTCCATGACTTCAACCGGCAGCATGGCGGGGCCGGCGCAGAAGTTGTAAATCTGTTTGCTCATGACGCTTTCCGTGAGTGGATGAGAGTAATCGATGACTTGTCAGGTTTTACACAAGAGCCGCCACAGGATCAAAGGCTTTTTGGGAGCTGGCTCAACCTTTTACCGTCACTCTGCATCCCCCTTGCAGCAGAAAAAGCCCTGAACGGGTCAGGGCTTGCAGGGAACATGCACAGAAATGGCGGGCAGCGCGCATAAACGACCACAGCTGCGCCGTTTCTGACAAATTTACAGTTTGGCGGTGAGCTCCGGCAGCAGGGTGAAGAGATCCCCCACCAGCCCGTAGTCCGCTACCTGAAAGATCGGTGCCTCGCTGTCCTTGTTGATGGCCACGATCACCTTCGACTCCTTCATCCCCGCCAGATGCTGGATAGCCCCCGAAATACCGACCGCGATATAGAGCTCCGGCGCCACCACCTTGCCGGTCTGCCCCACTTGCAGATCGTTGGCGACATATCCCGCATCAACGGCAGCTCGCGACGCCCCCACCGCGCCACCCAGCTTGTCGGCCAGCGCCTCAATCAGGGCAAATTGCGCCTTGGAGCCAAGCGCGCGCCCACCGGAGACCACCACCCGGGCGGCGGTCAGTTCGGGCCTGCTGGAGCGCACCGCGCGGCGCTCGACCAGCCGGGTACGGCCCGCGAATTCGGGCACAGCCAAGCGTTCGATGAGCGCCTGCCCGCCCGTCGCCGCCTTGGCAAACGCGGTGGCCCGCACCGTCATCATCTTGACGGGCGCCGAGCTTGCCACTCTGGCAATGGCATTACCCGCATAGATGGGGCGCAGGAAGGTATCGCTGCTCTCGATAGCCATCACCTCGGAGAGCATCTCCACCCCGAGCCGCGCCGCCACCTGTGGCAGCAGCGCCTTGCCCATGGCGCTCGCCGCCATCAGGCAGTGGCTGTAACCCTGACACCAGCTGGCCAGCAGCTTGTCGACCCCATCCAGCAGCCCGTCGGCCAGCAGGGGATGCTCGGCAAGCAACACCTTGTCGACACCGCCGATGGCCGCCGCCTGTTCACCCGCCTCGGTCAGCCCCTGACCCAGCAACAGCAGATCGACCTGACCGCCGATGGATGCGGCGGCGGTGACCAGTTGTGTCACGTTATCGGCCAGATGGCCCTGATGATGTTCGGCAATGATCAGCACGCTCATGGCAGCACCTTCGCTTCGTGTTTGAGTTTGTCCACCAGCTCGTCCACCGAGCCCACCTTGATCCCGGCGCTGCGAGCTGGCGGCGCCATCACCCCGAGCAAACGGGTCTGATTGGCCACCTCAACGGCGAGTGTCGAGAACGGGGCGCTATCAAGCGGCTTGCGCTTGGCCTTCATGATGTTGGGCAGCGAAGCAAAACGCGGTTCATTCAAACGCAGATCGGCGCTCACCACCGCAGGCAGCGGCATGCCTAGGGTCTCGAGGCCACCGTCGATTTCGCGGGTCACCAGCAGCTCTCCAGCTTCCACCTTGATGGCTGACGCGCAGGTCGCCAGCGGCCACTCATTGAGGGCCGCCAGCATCTGGGCTACCTGATTGTTGTCAGAATCGATGGATTGCTTGCCGAGCAGTACCAGATCCGGCTGCTCCTGCTCACACACCTTGAACAAGGCGCGGGCGACGGTCAGCGGTGCAAGCGCTTCGTCAGTCACATAATGGCGCGCCCGATCCGCTCCCAGTGCCAGCGCATGGCGCAGTTGCTCGGCGGCCGCGTCCGGGCCGAAGGTCACCACCACCAGCTCGCTGGCGATACCCGCTTCCCGCAGCCTGACCCCCTCCTCCACCGCAATTTCACAAAAGGGGTTGATCCCCATCTTCACATTGGCGAGCTCCACGTCGGAGCCGTCTCCTTTCACCCGGATCTTGACGTTGTAGTCGACTACCCGTTTGATCGCGACCAGCAGCTTCATGGGGTCATGCCTCGTCTGTTTGGATTGAATTCATTCGTTTGCCTCTGCGTTTGTTGCAGTACGCTTTTGCCTGATTTTTTGCTTTTTCTTGCTCAGTTTTACTTACAACAGCTTTACGTTTACGTAAACTACCAGCATTACCCTAGGCCAACCAGAGCGCAGAGGCAAGATGGAACGGGAAGCAATGGAATTTGATGTCGTCATCGTCGGCGGCGGTCCGGCGGGGCTCACTGCCGCCATCGCCCTGAAACAGCAGGATGCCACTCTCTCTGTCTGTCTGCTGGAGAAAGGAGCGGAAATTGGCGCCCACCTGCTCTCCGGCGCCCTGTTTGATCACGTCGCCCTGCAAGAGCTGCTGCCGGATTGCTGGCAGCAAGCGCCGCTCGGCGTGCCGGTCAGCGACGATCAGGTGCATCTGCTGCAAAGCGAGCAACGCTCCTTGCAACTGCCCCCCTGGGCGGTGCCGCCCCGGATGCATAATCAGGGTTGTCATGTGGTCAGTCTTGGCAATCTCTGCCGCTGGCTCGGCCAGCAGGCGGAAAAACTGGGAGTCGAAATATACCCGGGATTTACCGCTAGCGAACTTATCATGGAGGCGGGCCGGGTCAAGGGGGTGATCACCGGCGATCTGGGGCTGGATCGCGCTGGCAACCCGAAACCGGATCATGTGCCCGGCATGGCGCTCTATGGCCGCTATACCCTCTTTGCAGAAGGGGCTCGCGGCCATCTGGGCAAACAGCTGATCGCCAACTTCAATCTGGAAAACCCCGCCCAGCCCCAACACTACGCCATCGGCTTCAAAGAGTTGTGGCAACTGCCTGCTGGTCGGGGCAACGCGGGACAAGTGCTGCACGGCAGTGGCTGGCCCCTTGGCAAGCAGGGGGGTGGCAATAGCCAGGGTGGTTTCTATCTCTATCAGATGGAAGGGGATCAGGTCGCGGTCGGGCTGATTGTCGATCTCAACTACCAGAATCCCTGGCTCAGCCCGTTCGACGAATTCCAGCGCCTCAAGCATCACCCGCTCATCGCCGGCCTGTTGCAAGATGGGGAGCGTATCAGCTATGGCGCCCGCGCCATCACCAAGGGGGGCTGGCACGCCCTGCCCCGCATGCACTTCCCGGGCGGCCTGCTCATCGGTTGTGATGCGGGCACCCTCGACTTTTCCCGCATCAAGGGGATCCACACCGCCATGAAATCGGGGATGCTGGCGGCAAAAACCGTCGCGATGGCACTGCGGGGTGGCGATGAGGGGGGCCGGGATCTGGCCCAGTATGGCGACGAGCTGCAACAGAGCTGGCTGGCTCGCGAGCTCAAGGCGGCGCGCAACTTCGGCGTGGCTCTTCACCGCTATGGTCCCTGGTTGGGCGGTGCCTTCAACTGGCTGGAGCAGCAGCTGTTTGGCACAAACTCGCCCTTCAAACTGCTCGATAAGGCTCCCGATTACCGTCAGCTACGCGTGGCCAGCCGCTGCGAGCCCATCCATTACCCCAAACCCGATGGCATGCTGAGCTTTGACAAGCTCTCGTCTGTGTATCTCGCCAACACCAGTCACGACGAGGATCAGCCCTGCCACCTCAAGCTGCAGGACGAGCGCATTCCGGTAGAGGTCAATCTGCCCACCTGGGCCGAACCTGCCCAACGCTACTGCCCGGCCGGGGTGTTTGAAGTACTGGACACGGAAGGTGCGGCCAAACTGCAGATCAACGCCGCCAACTGCATTCACTGCAAGACCTGTGACATTAAAGATCCCAGTCAAAATATCGTCTGGACACCGCCCCAAGGGGGCTCAGGGCCGAACTATCCGAATATGTGATGGAATACGGCGATACCAAGACGCGGTGACATCAAGGATGCTCAGCCCCAAAACATCGTCTGGACGCCGCCACAGGGGGGATCCGGGCCCTACTATCCCAATATGTGATGAAGCGGGACGATAGCAAAAGGCAGCCTCAGAAATCCTTCCCCCCTGCCAAAGGCGGGTTCTCCCCCGCATGGCCGCTCAGGTGATCCGACCTCGCTGTTTTTTTGAACAAACAGGCTGGATCCCTGATGAATAGCCCCTGACAAGCGCGGCCCGCCCCTGTATAGTTCGCCGCATTCAGGTTTTCCATCGGCCCGATCTGCTTATCCACGGGATCGCCTTCTGCAGCGATCTAAGGCCGCATGACCTGTGCAACCATCCCTGATTACCCATGACTTTTTAAGGGGGGACAGATGATCACCGCCTACATTCTCAATAACAAGGTGCTGGACATAGTCACGCTCGGGCCTGACGACATAGTACCTGACAACACGGTCTGGCTGGATGCCTACAAGCCGGACACGGCAGAGCGAGAATGGTTGACGGGCCTGTTCCTGGAAGAGGTTCCCGACAAGGAAGAGCTCGACGACATCGAAGCATCCGCCCGTTTCTACTGGGATACCGATGGTCTGCACATTCACTCCCTGTTTCCCCAGCGGATCGGTCGTGACACCAAGGGTGTCCACGTCTCCTTTACCCTGCGCAACAACCTGCTGATCAGCATTCGTGAAGATGACATCGGGCTGGTACGCCTGCTGCGCCACTATATGCGCCAGGATCGGCTGGAAGTGGAGGATGCCCTCGATATCCTGCTGGAGGTGCAAAACCTCAAGGTGGAGTACCTCTCCGACCTTATCGAAGATGGTTACAAGACGTTGGAAAACACCGCCGATCAGATCTTCGAGCCGGATCAGATCAACCCCATGCTCAAAGAGTTGATGGCACAGGAAGAGGCCAACGGCCAGATCCGTCTCTCCCTGCACGATACCCGCCGTGCCCTGCGTTTCCTCAAGCGCAGCCTGCGCCAGCGCATGAGCCTGGAGCAGAACAAGTGGATCGACGAGATGCTGCATGACGTAGAATCGCTGTTGCCCCACACCCAGTTCCTGTTCGACAAGATCAACTTCCAGCTGGAGGCCTCCATGGGGGTGACCAATCTGGAGCAGAACAAGGTGATCAAGATCTTCTCGGTAGCCGCCGTGATCTTCCTGCCGCCGACCCTGATCGCCAGCATCTACGGCATGAACTTCGGCCGCATGCCGGAGCTCGCCTGGGAGTATGGTTATCCCATGTCACTGGTGCTGATGGTGATGTCATCGCTCGGCACCGGCCTCTTCTTCAAGCGCAAAGGCTGGTTGTAACGCCGCCGATGCGCGCTGCGATATCTGAAGAAATGGATTGGGGGGCATGGCCCCCCGATTAATTTGCGCTGATCCCAACGCCTTGCAAAGGGCGCTTCGTCGCCCCATATCGCCTCTATCACTCCATTCAAGTGGCTAACGGGCAACCATGACCCTCTACCCCGAACACCGATATGACGATCACGGCCAGTTGCGCCCGCCCCTCTGGTTCTGGCCCATCGCCCTGTTGCTGACCCGCTCGGTCTGGCTCTTTCTGATGGCTGGCGTCACCCGCGAGAGCGGCAGCGAGATCCTGATCCTCTTTTATCCGGACAAGATCACCCTCTACATCAGCCTGCTGACCGATGTACCCGCCATGCTGGCGCTGCTCGCCTGTGGGGGCACCTATCAGCAGACCCAGAGCATTCGCGCCAGACTCCGGCGCCACAGCCCGCTGCTGCTGCTCTGCTCTGCCGTCAGCGGTGTGCTGATGCAACTGCACAGCCTCAATCTGCAGAAGTGGTCATTCAGCTGGCCCACCGCACTGGTGCTGGTCGCCAGCCTCTGGTCCCTCTGGTATCTGCTGCGCAGCCGCCAACTGCGGGAATATGCCGCAGACCAGCCCCACTGACGGGGCTGACACCCTATTGGCGAGTGACCCGGATCTGCAGGGTCTGGCGCTCGCTCTGGCTGCCTCGCGCTCCCTGTAGCTGGGTGCCGAGGCGGCTCCCCTGATCCGCAGAGCTGGTGGATAGCTCCCCCACCGTCAGCCACTGGCCCGGGGCTCCACTGACCTCGGTGGCACTCTGCCCACGATTGATAGTTCCCTGCTCCAGCCTCGCCTGTTCGCTGCTCAGCGCAATCTGCACCCGATCGCCAATCAAGGTGGCCGTGGCATAGAGGCCGTTCACCAGCGGCATCATCCCCACCACGGCGCCCCCGTGCCACTGATAGAAGGTCACCGGCTGATAGGAGCCCATCTGCAGCAGCACGGGACGACCCGAAAGTCCACGCACCTGCCAGCTGTCGTTCTGGCTGCGCTGGTACTGTTGGGCGTTGCCATCGAGCAGCCACTGCCGCTTGGCCTCGTCGCGGCTGATTGAGCCCCCCAGTTGCTGACCGCTGGCAGCCCCATCCACCCGCCACTCGATAAGCAGGCTTTGCGGCGGCTGGTTGATCTGCGCCAACGTCGCTTCGGCCTCCTGCAGCTGGGCTGGCGTCCCGCTCAGCACCAGTTGGTTACCCATGGCGCTTACCCCCAGCTGGGGATAGATCTCCTTGAGAGTCTGCACCGCCGCCTGCGCCTCGAAGACCGGGATCACCTTCACCTCGGCCCACAGCGACGGGCTCCAGAGCCCCATCATGCAGCCAAGCCACAGCAGCACCCTGCGGCCAACCTTGCCCATCCGAACCATTGCGCTCTCCTCGTTCTCTGTGCTCTTCTCGCTCTCTGTTCTCTTCTCTCTGCTCAGGCGTAGACCCATGCCCGCAGCAAACAGATCTGCCTTATTCCGCTCACCCGTCGATGATGAACCCGGCGGTTGCCAAAAAACAATCGGGAATGCAGCAAGACCGTGATTTCCCACGGTATGAGGCTCTCATTCCACGCCCGTTATCGCGTAAGATAGCGCCATCATATTTGCCCACGCGGAATCCATCATGTTGAAACAGCTGTTGTTACTCCCCCTCGCCCTACTGCTGGGGGCCTGCTCCCTGACCCAGTACAATGTCAGCGAGGCCGAAATCAACCAGTACCTCAAAGATCAGGTCTCTTTTGAAAAACAGCTGGGGATCCCCGGCATCATGTCGAGCAAGATCCGTCTGGATGAGATGCAGAGCCGTATCGGCCGCAAACAAGCGGATCGCATCGAGCTGGACGCCGCTGGCGACCTGCAGGTGAGCAGCCCCCTTGGCAGCCAGCAGATGAAGATCCGCTTTGCCCTGAGTGCCCGCCCCGACTATGTGGCCGATCAGGGCGCCATCTATCTGCGCGACCTTGAACTGATCTCGGTCAAGACCGAGCCGGCCGATATCGGGGCCGCCCTCACCCCACTGCTGCCCACCTTCAATCAGTCGCTCTCCCTGTTCCTGTCGCAGACCCCGGTCTACCGCCTCGACAGCAGCCGCAAGAACGAAGCCAGGATCAAGGACAAGGTTGAAGCCCTCAAGGTAGAGCCGGGCCGTCTGGTCATCCCGTTCAAGGTGCTCTGATCACCGCCGCACTGGCACTTTCATCGCAATAAACAGATAACCGCCCTCTTCGACAACGCACATCCGGTTTAACGTGCAGCCGAATGGGGCGGTTTTTTACTTCTCAAGTCCCCTCCAACACAGCATAATGCAGACCATTCTCATTTAGATTCGTCATGAGAAGCGTCAATAATAAAACCAACCAATGGTGAGAAGGGACATGAGAAAAACCGTACTGGTTCAGGCGATCGCCTGCGCACTGATCAGCGGCGCCGCACACGCTGCCGTCAAGGTCGAAGACAAGACATTCAATACCGCCGCCAACATGCTGGCCTATACCGAATTCGAGCTCTCCGGTGAGCCGCTGGCCGAAGCGCTGGGGCTGGATCTGGACGTGCTGGATGCCAACCGTGCCGATGAGCCAACCCCGTTCGACTTCGCTGCCGGCATCGAATCCTACGAGTACTCCGAAGAGGCGATGTACGCCCTCAACTACCAATCCGGCATGGGCCCACATCTGGTGAACGGGCCGCAAAACCTGGCCCGTGGTGGCACCATGGCCTCTCTGGGGCAACGGGTGCTGGCCATGGCCGATGCGGTTGGCTTCCCGGCCGATGAAGTGCCGCAGGGCATGTATCCCCTCTCCCTGCCCTACGCCTCCGCCAATCCGGAGTTTGCCCAGGCTGTTAACACCACTCCGGTCAATGGCGACCAGATCACCATCAAGACCGCCAAAGGCACCGAGAAGAGCGTCAAGACCCAGGTGCCCGCTTACTTCCGTGACTACAGCACCCTGCGCTGGAGCGGCAGTGACAACCTGCTGGTGCCCGCAGCCGTGGGCGGCATCCTGCTCAAAGAGGTGATGTGGTCGCAAGACTTCCTCGGCGGCATGCACGTGGCCGAGAGCGATGAAGAGGTAGAAGCCGCCTCCGCCACCATGGATCAGGATGGCAAGCACAAGCTGGGCGTCTCTGCCGCTGACGGCTTCAACGGCATGATGCTGACCGAGCAATCCATCGACAAGCTGGCCATCATGCAGAACCAGCTCGGCTTCGATGGCAAGCAACTGGGCGCCAAAATCACCCCGCAGTACGATCCGGCCAAAGGCGTGATCTACTTCCCCCATCAGGTGAAAGTGACCGAAACCAGCAACAACGATGCCGGTGCCATCGGCAAGCTGGAGGTGGTGGATGGCTCCGCCCAGCTGCGCGATGCCTGGATGATGCTGTGGCCGCTCTCCGAGTTCTATGCCTTCAGCGATCAGCGCAGCGCCAACACCAACCAGAACCCAGCCTTCCACGCCGTGTTTGACGGCGCGCCGTTTGCCGCCGCACCGACTGCCAACCAGGCCAATGACCTGGGCAAAGCCATCGCGGGCAGCGATGCCTTCTCGCTGGCGATCAATCTCTCTAACCTCACCTTCAAGAACCTGGCCGCCCTGCACTTTGATGCCAAGAGCGGCACCCTGGTCGACAGCTGGCAGGCAGGCAAACAGGGCAAGCACGTCACGACCTTTGACGCTGCTTACGCACTGGTCGCCCTGCAGATCTTCCAGCGCGCTCAGGACGCACTGCCGGTCGGTTATGCCGCCGGTGACAATGGCGAGCTGAACCTCAAGACCCAGCAGGGTCAGCAGGCGCTTGAGCTTATTCGCAAACAGGCCGATTTCATCCTTGCCAATCTCAAGGGCAAGAATGGCCTGGTGCATGACGGCATCACCCTGGGTGGCAAGCTCGATGCTGGCTATTCCATCGATGCGCAGTTCGCAGCCATCCGTGGTCTGACCGCTGCATTCCTCGCTACCTCCGATGCCAAGTACCGCACTGCCGCCCGCGAGCTGTTCATCGCCACCGACAAGGCCTACTTCAATGCCAAAGCGGGCACCTGGCTGGCGGGTAAACAGGGTGAATACACCCCCTGGACCCAGGCTGCCATCTCCGGCGCCCTGCGCTCTGCCATGCTGAACCTGCGCAACGAAGGGGCCGAGAAGGCGCCCGAGCTGGAGCTGGCCAAACTGACCGGTCAGTACGTCAGCTGGTTCCGTGGCACCGTCAACGGTGGCATGCAGATGGCCGAGTGGATCGGTGACTCCGGCGAGAACATCATCGAAGGTGCCGGCAGCGACACCGACGAAGATGGCGTACCGCAAGTGACCGCCGCCGGTGGCAAGCACGGCACCGCCATGGTGATGGCCGCCAAAGCGGTGGTTAGCGAGTAATATTCACCATTCACCTGCATGAAAAAGGGAGCCAACTTGGCTCCCTTTGCATTACAGCGTCTGACACAGTTTCAAGGACCTTCCTCAAACCAGCTTGTCCAGCATCTCCTTGGTCACCAGCACGATCCCCTGCTCGGAGCGGTAGAAGCGGCGGCTATCCTCATCGGCATTCTCGCCCACCACCAGCCCATCGGGCAGGACACAACCTTTATCCACCACCACCCGACGCAGACGGCAACCGGCACCGATCTCTACCCCGGGGAAGATGATGGCCTGATCCAGGGTGCAGAAGGAGTGCACCCGCACATTGGTAAAGAGCACCGAGTTGAGCACGAACGATCCGCTGACGATGGTGCCGCCCGAGAACATGGAGTTGATGGTCATGCCGTGCTGACCATTGCGGTCCTGCACAAACTTGGCCGGTGGCGTCAGGGTCTGGCTGGTCCAGATGGGCCAGTTCTGATCGTAGATATCGAGCTCGGGCAACACGGAGGCGAGATCCATGTTCGCTTCCCAGAACGAATCCAGGGTGCCCACGTCACGCCAGTAGGGTTTTTGCCCCTCGCGGGCGCCGACACAGGACATGCTGAAGGGGTGCGCAAACGCCAGCCCCTCCTCCACGATACGGGGGATCAGATCCATGCCGAAGTCGTGTTTGGAGTCCTGATTGAGAATGTCCTCTTCCAGCAGTTGATAGAGGTACTCCGCCTCGAAGATGTAGATCCCCATGGAGGCCAGCGAACGATCCTCGCAACCCGGCATGGCGGGCGGATTGGCCGGTTTCTCCACGAAGGCGCGGATCTTGCGCTGCTCGTCGATGTCCATCACCCCGAAGGCGGATGCCTCGGCTCTTGGCACCTCGATACAGGCCACCGTCACCTTGGCGCCGAGGCGCACATGGTCGAGCAGCATGGCGGCATAGTCCATCTTGTAGATGTGATCCCCCGCCAGCACCACTATGTATTTGGGGCCGTAGTCACGGATGATATCGACGTTCTGATAGATGGCATCGGCGGTGCCGCGATACCAGTGCACCTCGTCCACCCGTTGCTGGGCCGGCAGCAGATCGATGAATTCGTTCATCTGATAACGCAGGAAGGACCAGCCCGATTGCAGGTGACGCAGCAGGCTGTGGGATTTGTATTGAGTGACTACACCAACGCGGCGGATCCCCGAGTTGATACAGTTGGAGAGCACAAAATCAATGATCCGGAATTTGCCACCGAAATGGACGGCAGGCTTGGCACGGTTGTCGGTCAACTGTTTCAGGCGACTGCCACGCCCTCCTGCCAGCACCAGTGCCATACTCTGGTTCAGTAATTGTCGTGCTTTGGCACTATTTTCGGGCTCTAACAACATGATTTACCTCTGCCTTGTTTGATCTATTTTCAACTCATCTTCGCCTGATTCGGTAGCTGTGAAAGTGGTTTCACTCACATTTAACCGATCCCAATTGACCCTTTTAACCAAGTTGCGAGGAATAGCATGCTTTGCTCCGCCAGCTTGGTTAAAATTCCCCCATAAAGCAGCCACTTCAAGGATGACAAGATGGTTCACAAGCTCGGACGTTCCCTGTTTCTCATCGCCACCATAGTGACCATACCCCTGCTGCTACTGCAAGCAGTTTGGTTGGCCCTTCAGAGCACACCGCTCACCCTGGCCATTATTGTGGCCACCACACTGCTTGGCATGATCCTGCTGCTGATGCTGGCCATTCGTACCCTGGATGGCCTGCTCCAGCATCAGGAGCTCACCTGGGTCAAGGCGCTCAGAAGCCGGGATCCCTCCCAGCTCGATGAGCTCGCCTCCCGCGAGGTGCTGCAACAGTTGCTGGAGCAGTTCGAAAGCGCCGAGCAGAGCGCCCATCGCCAGCTGACCGAGCTCAGCAATCTGGCCACCACCGATGAGCTGACCCAGCTACTCAACCGCCACGCCTTTCGCCGCGACATGACCGAGTTGCTGCAGCGGGATCAGGACACCCAGACCGCCACCCTGGTGCTGATCCGCGCCACCGAGCTTGGAAAGATCAACGCCCAGCGCGGCTTCCAGTCTGGTGATGCCTATATCAAGGACATGGCCGCCCTCATCAAGCGGGTGGTTAGCCGCTTCCCGGGCAATCAGGTCTATCGCATCTCGGGGGCCGATTTCGCCGTGCTGGTGCAGCCGGTGGCCAATATCCCCCCTCATCTGCTGGGGCAGGATTTGAAAGCGGCCTTCGATCACTATCAGGATCAGCACGAGCTGGAGAGCACCGCTTACTCCGGCCTCACCAAGCTCAGCAGCGGTCAGCAAATCGAAGCGGTACTGGCCAGAGCGGATCTGGCGCTGGCCCGCGCCCAAACCGAGACCATCAACGGCTGGGCCATCCAGCAGGATGACAACGTCTCCGATCTGCAGGGGCAACACCACTGGCGCGAGGTGCTGACCGAGGTGTTGGCGCAGGAGCGGCTCAGCTTTACCTACCAGCCGATCCAGCCGCTGCACCGCAGCATGCTGGCCTACAACGAGATCTATACCCGCTTCAGCGGCAACGACGGCACCGCCCTGCCCACCGACACCCTGTTTGCCATGGCGCAGCGGCTGGATATGGTGATGCGGCTGGAGCAGCTGGTCATTACCCACATCATGCGCCAGTACCGGGCCTTTGGTGCCAACCAGAGTCGCTGGGGGATCAACCTCTCCCCCAACCTGCTGCAAAACAGCACCTTCCTGATCTGGCTTGACCGCCAGCTGCTTAAAGATCCCAATACCAGCGCCAATCTGGTGTTCGAACTGGATGAGGAGCATCTGGAGCGCAACCTGACCGGCGCCAAGCGGGTGTTCGAGCTGCTGCGCCGCAACGGCAGCCGCTCGGCTATCGCCAACTTCGGCAAGGGGATCGGCTCCTTTACCCTGTTTCGCGAGCTCAAGCCCGACTACATCAAGCTGGATCCCGCCCTTATTACCGGGCTGGAACAGGATCAGACCAACCAGCAGTTCGTGCGGATGATCGTCGATGTATCACATCGGATGGGGTGTCAGGTGATTGCAGAGGGGGTGGAACAGCTTGGCCAGAAACAGCTGCTGCAGGGGATGTACGTGGATGGTTTGCAGGGCTATCTGATCGCCCGGCCGCAACCGCTGCGACCGGATATCAGCCAGCTGGGGCTCTTTACTGAGGATGCTTCAGCTTCAAAAGGGTCAGAATGATGTCATTGAGCTGGCGATAGCGCTCCAGCTCTTTTTGATCGTAACGGGTCGCCAGCGTGGTGGGGTTGTGGCGATTCTTGAGGTAACGGTTGATTTGCAGGCGATTGAACCCCGCCACCTGATAAACCTGGCCAAGCAGGGTATTGAGTTCATCGTGCTCCAGACCGGCTCTGGCCAGATACTCCCCATCGGCGGGACTCTCGGTCTGATGGCTCCATTTGCCAATGCGGCCACTCTCCTGCAGATAGCTGAGCCATTGCTCGATATAGAGGGGTTTGCAGCCCGCCAGCAGATTGAAAAAGCCCACCGCATCGCAACGACAACCGCTCAGGAGTACGACCGCCAGCTGATCGTCATCGCACTGGAAGGTCACTGGCCCGGCTTGCGCCCAGTCCAGTGCCTGCACCCGAATGCTGGCCTTCTCACCCGCAGCTCCCGTTACGTCGAATACAAACATGGCGCTCCTCCCTTGGCAAAAGGTTGATGATGGACCATCCCCCTGACAGGTGCAAAGGCAAATCGGCTTTTAACTCATCAATCTGGATATTCGGCCATAAAAAAGACCGGTATCCTCACGAATACCGGTCTTTATCTTGATGGCCTGTACGTTCAGGCCATCAATGGAGGCGCTTTCAGGCGTCCAGTTCAACCAGTGCCTTGGCCAGCTCGATAGGCTCGAGCTCCTGACCTTCCAGATCGGCGTTCCAGTTCGGGCCGACCAGCACATCATCTTCATCCAGATCGTTGATCCAGATATCGAGAAACTCTTCCAGGTCGATCACTTCTGGCTCGTAATCGGCCCACTCGTCGACGCAGTGCAGACGGGCGTCCTCTTCGGCAGACCAGAGCGGCATCACGTCGGCGTCTTCAAATTCGGCGGAGCGGCAGACGACCCAGTCTTCCCCATAGCGCAGACCCCACACCTGACCCGACTCGCGGACTTGTTCGATAAACAGTTGGAAATTGGCGTCAAGGTTGTCGTTAAGCATGCTCATGGGATTCTCTCTTTCTTTCGGGTGCTGCGGCATTGTCGGGCGACAATACGATGGCCAAATGGTGTCGCAAAAGCGACATGGACTCAAGCATATTGGGGTTATTACTGGAAAAAAGCCGGGATAACCCCCATTAGCCTGCAAAAACGCCTCCCGATGGAGGCGCCTTGCAGATTCAGGAGATCAACGCTCCCAGTAAACCTCTTCCAGGCTGTCCTCTTTCTCCGGCAAACCGCGGGAGAGACGGGGGCTGCTCTGGGCCAGCACCTCGTAGCTGACACGGTTGGCATATTTGCACACCTGGGCCAGTGAGGAGTAGGTCAGGAACTCGGAGGTGTGCTTGGCAGAATTAGGCACATTCATCCGGTGATAGGAGTTGGCGACCATGTCGTGCAGCACGGCAGAGAGCGCGCCATCCCCTGCCCCGTTGGTGTTTTTGATCTTCTCCGGGCCACCCATGTACGGGGAGATGTGGGAGTAGATGCGGGCAGGTTTGCGGCACTTGGCGCGGGCCATCGGGCGGCTGAACTCATACATGTTGAACTCGGGGATCACGCCAGGCAGCAAGGTATGGGTGGTTTCGCGCTTGTAATCCTCGTCGGTGTAGCTCGCCATATAGAGACCGATGGGGCCAGCAGTACAGAGCACCATGTCGGCCCAGTCGAGCGCCTTGTCGGCAGCACCGAGCGGATCAGCGATGCCGGTCAGGGCTTCACCCTCGTCTTCGTTCATCGCCAGCACGGTCACGTTCTCGGCAATGAAGTCACGCCACCACTGGGGATTTTCGTCGATGACGAAACGGGTGCCCAGAGTCAGCACCACGGGAATACCGGCCTCGCGGGCATAACGGACGGCGGCCATCGCGGCCTCTTTCATCGGATCACCATCGTCACCACGCACGAGATAGGCGGTGATCACCAGTGCAGAGGCCCCCTTGATTACATCCTCCGGAATGTGCTGCACATCCAGCTGGTTCATCTTGCCGGCGTTGATGCCGAAGCTGCGCTCGCCACACTCGGTGATGAAGGTGAAGCAACGACCGATGGGGCCATCCACCGGCTGCAGATAGTCCAGATTGACGCGCGAAGAGGTGTTGCACAGATAGCGATAGGCGTAGCAGCCGATGCGAATGTCCTGGCTCATTACACCCAGCAGGATGGAGTGGGAATCGGCCAGCACCGAGTAGTTGTGTACCGTGTTGCCGATGGTGCCACCGGCAAACTCGCTCACCACCATGTTGTTGGCCTTGAGCTCGTCATAAATGCGTTCGGCCACGTCGTCGTTGATGACAACGGAGTGCCCCTTGCTCAGACCATAACGGGTCAGAAACGCTTCATCCACATGGGCTTCGATATCAACCAGGGTCTGATCAATCCCGACCACGTAGGCTTTGCCCAGCTCGGTTAACAGGGGATTTTGCGGCACCAGGGGATCGCGTCTGTCGACAGGGAAGTAGTGTTTGGACTTGCGCTGACCGGGAAATTTCATGGCAATGTTCTGTGCTCTGGGGGAAAGAGGGGCGGGATTTTAACACAATCCGCCGTCCCGAAAAGTCGCCCTGTTTAAATAATGGAGTCAGTATAGACAAGGGCCGCAAGGAAAAACGTTTGCCTTTTCACCATAAAAAAACCACCCCGCCCGGGGTGGTTCTGAAGTACAAAAATGCGGCCAGCTTTCAGAATGCCGCAACGCCCTGCAACAGAGCCAGCACCGAGAAGAGTCCGAGGGCGAGCCAGAACAGCAAGGTGCCCAGAAAACGGGGCACATTGGGGGCTTTGGGGATCTGGATGCCGATGGCATGAAGGATGCGACCAGCCAGCAGCATGGCGCCACCGGCATGCAGCCAGAGCGCACCGGCACCGGAAAGCTCGCACAGCGCCATCAGCAGCAGGGTCAGCGGCACATACTCGGCAAAATTGCCGTGAGCCCGGATCGCCGCCAGCAGCTCGGGGGCTTCCCCCTGCCCTATCATCACCCCGAACTGGGCGCGGCGTCTGACCACCCAGAAGGAGAGCCCCAGAAACAGCAGCCCCAGCAGACCTGCGTAAATCAGCGTGATATGTACCATGACTCGACTCCTTGTTTGACTGACTGTCGATCACTCATGCCAGTTCGCGGCAGATGAGCGAGACCATCATTCTGATGTGGGCCTGATCGCTGTTGAGGGCCGCAATATATTCAAACCGCTCGCCACCGGCCTCCATGAAGATCTCCCGGTTCTGTACCTGAATTTCCTCGAGGGTTTCGAGGCAATCGGCAGCGAAGGCCGGACAAATCACATCGAGCCGCTTGATGCCCGCTGCAGGCATACCGGCGATGGTCACGTCGGTGTAGGGCTTGAGCCACTCCTCCTTGCCAAAGCGGGACTGGAAGCTGGCCGTCCACTGCCCGGCCGCCAGCCCGAGCGCCTCGGCCAGCAGGGTGGCGGTATGGCGACACTGGTGACCATATGGGTCCCCTTCGTTCTCATAGCGCTCGGGAATACCGTGGAACGACATCAGCAGGTGATCACCCTGGCCGTGCAGCTCCCAGTGACGGCGCACGCTCATGGCCAGTGCCTGAATGTATTCGGGATGGGCGTGATAATCACGAATGAGCCGCACCACCGGCAGATTGCGCTCCTTCTTCATCGCCTTGCCCCAGGCATCGAAGACCGAGGCGGTGGTACTGACCGAATATTGCGGATAGAGCGGCAACAGGATCACCCGGTTGACCCCTTTGGTCTTGAGCGCCTGCCAGCCATCATTCACTGACGGGGAACCATAGGTCATCGCCAGCTCCACCGGCACCTCGACCCCCTCCCGCTTGAGCTCCTGCTCCAGCGCGGCGCGCTGCTGCTTGCTTATCACCATCAGCGGCGAGCCCTGCTCGGTCCACACCTGCTGATAGAGCTTGGCCACTTTGGGCGAGCGCGTCGGCAAGATAATGAAGTGGAGCAGCGGGCACCAGAGATAACGGGGCAGGTCCACCACACGGGGATCGTGCAGGAACTGGCTGAGGAACGCTTTGACGGCAGCGGTGGTCGGTGCGGCTGGGGTACCCAGATTGACCAGCAATATTCCGGTTTTCGTGGTCACGTTGGCTTCCTGTCTATCTGTCATTATGCAAAAAGGGCCCCGCAGGGCCCTTCTCTTTATTTATCTGATGGCACGGGAAACTGTGCCGGCAGCAAAGATCAGCCCAGAATGGTGGCAAGCTGCTTGCTGACCTGATCAACCGGCTGGGTGCCGTCGATCTTGACGTAACGGGTGTGGCCCGCTTCTGCCTCTTTGCCGTAGAAACCGATCAGCGGCGCGGTCTGCTGATGATATACATCCAGACGCTTGCGTACTGTGGTCTCTTCGTCGTCGGCGCGGATCACCAGATCTTCACCGGTCACGTCATCCTTGCCTTCCACTTTCGGCGGGTTGAACACCACGTGGTAGGTACGGCCGGAGCCGGAGTGAACGCGACGGCCGCTCATGCGCTTGACGATCTCTTCGTCCGGCACAGCAAACTCCAGCACGAAATCAACCACAACACCGGCGTCCTTCATGGCTTGCGCCTGGGGAATGGTGCGCGGGAAACCGTCCAACAGGAAGCCTTTGGCGCAATCCGGCTGAGCGATGCGCTCTTTGACCAGACCGATGATGATGTCGTCAGAGACCAGCTGACCTGCGTCCATCACAGCTTTGGCTTTCAGACCGAGCTCGGTACCCGCTTTGATCGCCGCACGCAGCATGTCTCCGGTGGAGATCTGGGGAATACCGTGTTTTTCCATGATGAACTGAGCCTGAGTACCTTTGCCGGCGCCCGGAGCCCCCAACAGAACAATGCGCATACACGCTCCTATTGATTGGTTATTCAAATCTTGCGAAGGCAAAAAAGTACACGGTTTCGCCCGTTTCTACAAGGGTGAGCCACCTGAATGAGCACTTTATCGCCACAATAACCGGCTGATCGAACAGGATTTCATCGCAAGGGGAAGACGCAAAAATAGCCAGGGATTCAGCATAGAGCGCCACATGCAGGAAGGACGTACGGCAGAAAAAAAGATCCCGGCTCGGGGCCGGGAATTGCGCTCAAAAGTAACTACTTGTCGCTCGTAGTAGGAACAGGGCAATAGTAGTTTGCCCCCTGTGCGTCAACAACTGTCAGATGTGACAGGCAGGCCGCTATGGAACCGGAACTGCGGATCCGGCGAGCAGATAAGCTCGGCTTCCAGCTTGCCAAAGAAGGCCACCCGCTCGCTGATATCCTCCCCTGCATACTGTTCGGCCAGGCTCAGGTAATCCTGATAGTGACGTGCCTCGGAGCGCAGCAAGGAGACGTAGAAGCGGCTCAGCTCTTCGTCCAGATGGGGCGCCAGCTTGGCAAACCGCTCGCACGAGCGGGCCTCGATATAGGCGCCGATGATCATCTTGTCGACTATGGTGGCCGGTTCATGGGTGCGCACATGCTGCATCAATTGGCGGGCATAGCGGGAGGCCGTCACCGGCCCGTATTCGATGCCGCGGGCCTGCATGATCTCCAGCACCTGCTCGAAGTGATGCAGCTCCTCCTGAATGAGCCGCACCATGGGAAACAGCAGCGGATTGCGTTCCAGCTCGGCAAAGACGGTGCGATCAGACTCCCCCATGCTGCGTTTGCCCAGGATCTCGGCCTTCTCCGGAATGGCATCCAGCTCGCGATAAAACTCCAGCTTGGGCAGCAGATGGCGCTTGCCCTTGGGCAGGCAGTAGCGGCGCACCAGACTGTGGGCGGTGAGTGCGGCCTTGGTCTCGCAGTTGGCGTGATCGATGAGCAGGGTCGGCAAACGGGCCGGATCCCGCGCCATCTCCACCCACTCATCCGGGGTCTCGCACTGCAAAAACTGGCGCACTGGGGCTAGCAGATCATCCATCTGAACTCTCGTTTGTTAAACACGCCGGTTAAAAGCGTATCGGTCATATATGTTGCCGCCTATGCTAGCGGATCCCGCTGACCATGCCCATATCCGGCAAAATAAACGGATGTTTTTCAAACAGATATTCCCTCCCCCTTCTGCCCGTGCGCGGCAGAAACGACAATGGGGGCCACTGGCCCCCATCTCGCTATCCCATCCGGCAAAACCGCAAACGTTTAACTGCCTTCGTTAAAAATTTCCAGATTGCTGGTGCCTTCCTGCCATTCACGCACCGCTTTGGTGTCATCGTTGCGCAGGGCGTTGAGGTGATCCAGGTAGGACTGATCCACATCGGAAGTGACGTAGTGGCCATTGAACACCGAGGTCTCGAAGTGACGCAGATCCGGGTTGATCTCCCGTACTGCTTCTTCCAGATCTTCCAGATCCTGGAAAATCAGGCCATCGGCGCCAATCAGCTTGCACACCTCTTCCACTTCACGGCCGTGAGCGATCAGCTCGTTGGCGGTGGGCATGTCGATACCGTAAACATTGGGGAAGCGGATTTCCGGCGCAGCCGAAGCGAAGTAGACCTTGGCTGCCCCTGCTTCACGGGCCATCTGGATGATCTGCTCGGACGTGGTACCGCGCACTATGCTGTCATCCACCAGCAACACCTTCTTGCCCTTGAACTCGGAGCCAATGGCGTTGAGCTTGCGGCGCACCGACTTCTTGCGCTGGGTCTGGCCCGGCATGATGAAGGTACGGCCGATGTAGCGGTTCTTTACGAAGCCCTGACGGTATGGCAGGTCGAGGGTGTGAGCGATCTCCAGCGCCACGTCACAGGAGGTCTCGGGGATGGGGATAACCACATCGACGTCGAGATCTTCCCATTCGCGGGCAATCTTCTGACCCAGCTTGCGACCCATGTTGAGGCGGGCAGCGTAGACCGAGACCTTGTCGATGCACGAATCGGGACGGGCAAAGTAGACATATTCGAAGATGCAGGAGCTCATCTGCGGGTTCTCCGCACACTGCTCGGAGAAGAGCTGGCCCTGCTCGGTGATGTAGATGGCTTCACCCGGCGCAATATCGCGCACCGTCTCGAAACCGATGGCGTCGAGCGCCACGCTCTCGGAGGCGAGCATGTACTCCACCTGACCCTGCTCGTCCTGACGACGACCGAGGATCAGCGGGCGAATGCCGTTGGGATCACGAAAGCCGATGAGGCCATGGCCAATCACCAGAGAAACCACAGCATAAGCGCCGCGGATCTGCTGATGGGTTCTGCGCACCGCCGCGAAGATATCTTCGGGGCGCAGCGCCATCTTGTCACAGCGATCCAGCTCATGGGCCAGCACGTTCAGCAACACTTCCGAGTCGGAGGTGGTGTTGATGTGACGGCGGGCGACCTTGAACTGCTGCTCCTTGAGCTCCTTGGCGTTGGTGAGGTTGCCGTTATGGGCCAGCACCATGCCGTAGGGCGAGTTCACATAAAAAGGTTGGGCTTCAGCGGCACTTGAGCTGCCTGCGGTGGGATATCTGACATGACCTATGCCGATGTTCCCTTGCAGACGCTGCATGTGGCGCACTTCAAACACGTCCTTCACCAGGCCATTGGCCTTGCGTTGCCGGAAGTTTCCACTCTCAATGGTCACGATCCCGGCGGCATCCTGTCCCCTGTGCTGCAACACCGTCAAGGCGTCGTAGAGGGCCTGATTGACGGGGGTGGTGCCAACTATACCGACAATACCACACATGTCTTTGCTACCTCGAAGTCACTATACCTGTTTAAGAAAACTGGATGAGTTCAACATGAACCCGAAAAACCACTGGATCACCGGCTTGAACTCCGGCACCAGCTTGGACGCCACCCACCAGTCGCTCTGGGAGAGGCTGGTGAAGGTATCCATGAAAAAAAGCAGGGCACTGACGATCAGCACCCCGCGAATTGCACCGAAGCAGACCCCCAGCACCCGATCGGTACCGGAGAGACCCGTCTTGTCCACCAACAGGCCCACCACATAGTTGACCACGCTGCCGAGGATCAGGGTCGCTACAAACAGGGCGGCGATGGCCAGACCGTTGCGCACCAGCGCGTCGGAGAACGAGGTGAAATAGACGGCAAGATCGGGATAGAAATGGCTGGCAATAAAGAAGGCGATAAACCAGGTGACAAGAGACATGGCCTCCTTGACGAAGCCGCGCACCAGGCTGATGAGAGCAGAAAAACCGACGATGCCGATGATGGCGTAATCAATCCAGACCATAGAAAAAGATGTCCTGCGAAATTGCGGCGCAGTCTAACAAAAACGATTGTGCATTGCTTGATAAAAATGTGTTAACTGTTCAAAGCGGCGCCGAAAAGCCGCATTTTTTCAGCACTAAAACGGTTGACCGGCGCCAGAATGCACAACGCCATGGCAATGCCATGGCGTTGTGGTCAGCGGTGTGAGCTTACCCGATGTGGGTCAGGCCACCCATGTAGGATTGCAGCGCAGCCGGGATGGCGATGCGGCCATCTTCCTGCTGGTAGTTCTCCATCACCGCGACCAGAGTACGACCCACCGCCAGACCGGAGCCGTTCAGGGTGTGCAGCAACTGCGGCTTGCCGTCGATACGCACGCGAGCCTGCATGCGGCGCGCCTGGAAGTCGGTACAGTTGGAGACAGAGGAGATCTCGCGGTAAGTGTTCTGGGCTGGCAGCCACACTTCCAGATCGTAGGTCTTGGCGGCGCAGAAGCCCATGTCACCAGTAGAGAGTGCCATCACGCGATACGGCAGTTCCAGCAGTTGCAGCACCTTCTCGGCGTGACCCACCATCTCTTCCAGCGCTTCCCAGGATTGCTCCGGGTGAACCAGCTGAACCATCTCGACCTTGTCGAACTGGTGCATACGGATGAGACCACGGGTATCACGACCGTAGGAGCCCGCTTCGGAGCGGAAGCAGGGGCTGTGGGCGGTCATCTTGATCGGCAGTTCCTGCTCGTCGAAGATCTCGTCGCGGGCCATGTTGGTGAGCGGCACTTCTGAGGTCGGGATCAGCGAGAACTTGCGCATCTTGCCTTCATCTTCCCCTTCGCCCTCAATCCCGGTATTGAACAGATCCTGGGAGAACTTGGGCAACTGGCCGGTGCCATAGAGGCTATCCGGGTTGACCAGATAGGGCACGTAGCACTCGGTGTAACCGTGCTGCAGGGTGTGTAGATCCAGCATGAACTGGGCCAGCGCGCGGTGCAGACGGGCAATCTGCCCCTTCATCACCACGAAACGGGCACCGGAGAGCTTGACGCCATTTTTGAAGTCAACACCCTTGGCCGCTTCACCGAGATCGATGTGATCACGCACCGAGAAGCTGAACTGACGCGGGGTACCCCAGCGGCGCACTTCCACGTTGTCGTTCTCGTCACGACCCACCGGAGTCGTCTCGCTCGGCAGGTTGGGGATGGCGTCGGCGATGGCTTTCAGCTGGGCCAACAGGGCATCCAGCTCGACCTTGCTGGTTTCCAGCTCGTCGTTGATCTTGGTCACTTCGGCCTTGAGCGGGGCAACATCTTCACCACGACGGGCAGCTTCACCGATGGATTTGGAGCGGGCGTTGCGCTCGGCCTGCAGCTCCTGGGTACGGGACTGCAGATCCTTGCGTTTCTCTTCCAGAGCGTTGACAGCCGCTACGTCCAGAACGTAACCGCGTGTCGCCAGACGAGCGGCAGCCTCTTCGATATCGCTGCGCAGATATTTGGGATCCAGCATGGTTTACCTACTTTTTTAAAATGGGATCTGGGCCTGAGTCATCATGACGGGCTGGGAAACAGATCCGGAAGTTAACATCGGTTGGCGCACCCCAATCGTGTTCAGAATCGGGCCTTCGAAATCAAGAAGATGGTATCAGGCCGAAACCAACGGGGTCAGACGGGCAGTGTAGCAGACCGCCCCCCCGCCCGAACAGGGACTATTTGGGTCGTTTTTGCCGACTTGTGGGGTCAGACACCCCATTTTTCCAGTGTCTGACCACTTTTCATCCAGCAGGAGAAAACACGCGACTAGCGACCCCGTTTTTGCGGGCTCTGCCGGTCCAGTTCATGGAGATAGTCGAGCTTCTGGCCGATCTGCTTTTCCAGACCGCGATCGGTGGGCTGGTAGTACTGCTTGCCCGCCAGCTCCGGCGGAAAATACTGCTCGCCCGCGGCATAGGCGCCCGGCTCGTCATGGGCGTAGCGATATTCGGCGCCATAGCCCAGATCGCTCATCAGTTTGGTCGGAGCATTGCGCAGGTGTACCGGCACCTCGAAGTCAGGCAGGTTTTTGGCATCATGGAGCGCCGCCTTCCAGGCGGTATAGACCGCATTGCTTTTCGGGGCACAGGCGAGATAGACGATCGCCTGGGCGATGGCTCGTTCCCCTTCCGCCGGACCGATCCGATGGAAGCAATCCCAGGCCGACAGGGCAACCTGCATGGCACGGGGATCGGCATTGCCCACATCTTCCGAGGCAATCGCCAACAAGCGACGGGCGATATAGAGGGGATCGCAACCGGCGCTCACCATGCGGGCGTACCAATAGAGCGCCGCATCCGGCGCCGAACCGCGAATGGATTTGTGCACCGCCGAGATGAGGTCGTAGAAGTGATCCCCCCCCTTGTCGAAGCGGGCCACATGCTCCCCCACCACGGCAGCGAGCAGACCGCTGTCGATCACCCGCGCCCCTGCGCTATCGGTTTCGGCCATGTCGGCCAACAGTTCCAGATAGTTGAGGGATTTTCGTCCGTCCCCATCCACCGCCTTGGCCAGCGCCTCTTTGACGCCGGGGGCGAAGGTGAGTGCCGGATCATTGAGACCACGGGGATCGGTCATCGCCTGATCAATCATGGCGAGGATATCGCTCTCTTCCAGCCGCTTGAGCAGATAGACCCGGGCCCGGGAGAGCAGTGCGTTGTTGAGTTCGAACGAGGGGTTTTCAGTGGTGGCACCGATAAAGGTAATGGTGCCATCTTCGATGTGAGGCAGGAACACATCCTGCTGGCTCTTGTTGAAGCGGTGCACTTCATCCACGAACAGGATGGTACGCACCCCGCGCCAACTGTTCTCCTTCGCCTTGTCAATGGCGGCGCGGATCTCCTTGATGCCGGAGGTGACCGCAGAGAGTCGCTCCACTTCCGCCTGGCAGTAGTGAGCCATCAGCTCCGCCAGCGTGGTCTTGCCGGTACCGGGCGGTCCCCACAGGATCATCGAGTGGCAGTGCCCCGCCAGAATGGCTTTGCGCAGGGGCTTGTCAGCCCCCAGGATATGTTGCTGACCGATATACTGGTCGAGGTTTTGCGGCCGCATGCGGGCCGCCAGCGGACGAAAGTCCGATGAGAAATCCAGCGACAAGTTGCTCATCTGTATTGACCGTTCAGTATCACGGATACCGCCATGGAAAAACGGTCCGACGAGAAATCCAACGACCGCCTGCTCATCAGCGCTGATCGTCCAGCTCGACCCCCTTCGGGATCTTGAAAACAAATTCGTTGCCCTTGAGCACCGGCTTGCGGTTAAAGCTACTCAGGGTGAATTCGCTCCACTGCCCTTGCGCCTCTTTCACATCGAAACGGCTGATGTTGTTGGCCCGATCGAAGGTGACACGGAAGGAGGCGATCAGCTCATCTTTGTTGCGGCTGGTGACGGTGTAGACATCCCCCTGCTGGGTCACGTCATAGTTCTTCCAGAACTTGTCGTCATTGCCGGCGATCAGAATAAAGGGGGTGTTGAGCACCGCATCTTTCAACTTGAGGGCGGTGACCTGCTCGACGAAGGGATCATAGACCCAGACATCCTGACCATCGGCCACGATCAGGCTCTCGTCCGGCGAGGTTGTGTGCCAGTTGAAACGGTTTGGCCGCTGCACCAGCAGATCGCCGCTGGCCTTTTGCAGCTCCTTGCCCTTGCTGTCATAGACGGTCTGGGCAAACTTGGCGGAGAAGAGGCTGACACCCGCCAGCTTCTGTTTGAGATCGCTGGCCGCATCGGCCCACACCTGACTGCTGGCCATCAACAGCACGGTACCCATCAACAGTTGTTTTTTCATCACGATCTTCATAAAGAGGCTCTCGATAAAAGGCCACGCCCGCGGAGGGCATGGCCAGGGATAGTATGAAACGGTGAGGCTTAGTCCCGCACCGGCGGCGGTGCCAGCACGTCGCGCTGACCATTGCCACCCGGTGAGCTGACGATGCCCTGATTCTCCATCTGCTCGATGAGACGGGCGGCCCGGTTGTAACCAATCTTGAACTTGCGCTGGACGCTGGAGGTCGAGCCACGGCGGGACTCCACCACAAAGGCGACCGCTTCGTCGAACAGGGGGTCCAGCTCTTCATCGCCACCACCGCCGTATTCGCCGCTGCCACCTTCGCCACCCGACTCACCGGAGAGGATCTCCTCGATGTAGTTCGGCTCGCCACGCAGTTTCCAGTCCGCCACCACCTTGTGCACTTCGTGGTCATCGACGAAGGCACCGTGTACCCGGGTCGGGTTGGAGGTACCGGACGGCATGTAGAGCATGTCGCCCATGCCGAGCAGGGATTCGGCCCCGCCCTGATCGATGATGGTGCGCGAGTCGATCTTGCTCGACACCTGGAACGAAATACGGGTCGGGATGTTGGCCTTGATAAGGCCGGTAATCACATCCACCGACGGACGCTGGGTCGCCAGAATGAGGTGAATACCGGCCGCCCGCGCCTTCTGGGCGATACGGGCAATCAGCTCTTCCACCTTCTTGCCGACGATCATCATCATGTCGGCAAATTCGTCCACCACCACCACGATGTGGGGCAGTTTTTCCAGCTCCGGCGGCATCTGATCCATGGAGTCACCCGGACGCCACAGCGGGTCGAGCAGCGGCTCGCCCGCTTCGATAGCAGCCAGCACCTTGTCGTTGTAGCCCTTGAGGTTACGCACGCCAACTGCCGACATCAGTTTGTAACGGCGCTCCATCTCGCCCACGCACCAGCGCAGGGCGTTGGCGGCGTCCTTCATGTCGGTCACCACCTCGGTCAGCAGATGCGGGATCCCTTCATAGACCGAGAGTTCCAGCATCTTGGGGTCGATCATGATGAAGCGCAGGTCATCGGGGGATGACTTGTAGAGCATGGAGATGATCATGGTGTTCACCCCCACCGACTTACCGGAACCTGTGGTACCGGCCACCAGCAGGTGCGGCATCTTGGCCAGATTCACCACCACCGGCTCCCCGGCGATGTCCTGACCCAGGCCCATGGTAAGCGGGTTGCGGCTGTCGCGGAAGGCATCGCAGTCGAGGGTCTCGCGCAGGTAGACGGTCTGGCGCACCCGGTTAGGCAGCTCGATACCGACGAAGGTCTTGCCCGGGATAACCTCAACCACCCGCACACTGCTGGCAGAGAGGGAACGGGCCAGATCGCGCGAGAGGTTGGTGATCTTGCTCGCCTTCATGCCCGGCGCCAGATCCAGCTCGAAACGGGTGATGACCGGGCCCGGATAGACACCGACCACCTTGGCCTGCACGTTGTAGTCGGCGAGCTTGGCTTCCACCAGACGGCCCATGCGATCCAGCTCATCCTTGCTCATCATCTGGGTCTTGGCAGGCGGTCTGTCCAACAGCTCGATGCTTGGCAACGGGGGCATCGTTGATTGCGGACGACGCTTGGGCCTGCTCGGTGCCACGGCCACCGGTGCGGCGACCTCATCGTCCCCTTCAGCCCACGGCAGATCCAGATCGTCTTCATCATCGTCATCGGCCACAGCCAGTACCGGTTGACGGCGACCATTGGCTGCCGCCACCGCACGTTTGGGCTTGGCAGCCGGAGCCGGCTCGTCATCTTCATCATCAAACTGCGGGTCGAACTCGAAGGTATCGTCGTCGAGTTCCGGCAGCCACTCTTCGGCGGCGGCCTTCTGATCCTTGGCCTTGGGTCGGCGGGTCCAGCTGGTGTGCGGCTCATCTTCCTCATCATCAAACGCGATAGCACCTACCCCGCCTTCCAGCAAGGGATCCGGCCCCTCGTTGCGGGGTTGACGCCAGCCACCGGTCAGCCAGCGACCGAGGGTAGTAGGGAAGTGGTAAACGGCGCTGACCGAACCGGTACAGGCCGCGCCGATCTGCTCGACGATGGTGAGCCAGGACCAGCCGGTAAACAGGGTGATACCGGTTGCCACAAAGCAGAGCAGCATCAGGTTGGCCCCGACGCCGCCAAACAGCGGCACCACCGCGGAGGCGATCACATCCCCCACCAGACCACCGGCGGAGAAGTTCTGCATATCGTTGAAGTTCATGCTGGCAATGGCCGACATGCCGAGCACGGTCAGGATAAAGCCGATGATCCGCACCCCCAGGGTGAGGTAATCCACATCGAGCAGACGGCTCGGCCGCCAGAAGAGACTCCAGCCCAGCAGTACCACCAGCGGCGGCACCAGATAGGAGAAGGCACCAAAGGTAAACATGGTGATGTCGGCGAGCCAGGCACCGGCACTACCGGCGAGGTTCTTCACCTCCCCTTGCCAGGAGGTCTGGGACCAGCCGGGATCAGCGGGATGATAGGACAACAGGGCAAGCAGAAGATAAGCAGCCATCAGGGTGATGGCGATCAAGACGGCTTCGAAGATCCGTTGTGTACCTGATAAAGGAGTAAACAGCTTTTTATCGGCCAAACTCCGGCTCCTTTCTGAAAACATGTAATGCAGGAAATAAGGGGGCCTAGTATCCCCGAAAAGCCCACCGATTGTCAGCCAGAGCCTGATGGGACGGGGCCATATTTGCAATTATCTTTACAAGAAGAAACGAGCGGACCGGCCGCTCGTTTCTGGCTGTCATGGTGTCTCATATGGAAAAGAAACCACGGCATAACCTGCTTTATCGGGTGCTGATCACCAGACGACTGCTCTGCTTGACCTCTTCCATCACCACGTAGGTGCGGGTGTCATTGACACCGGGCAGACGCAGCAGGGTTTCCCCCAACAGACGGCGGTAAGCCGACATGTCGCTGACTCGGGTCTTGAGCAGGTAGTCAAAGTCACCGGAGACCAGATGACACTCCTGGATCTCTTCGAGTACCTGAACAGCCTTGTTGAACTGTTCAAATACATCAGGCGCCCCGCGATTGAGGGTTATCTCTACAAACACCAGCAGAGATGCGTCCAGATAATGAGGGTTCAGAATAGCGGCATATCCTTCGATATAACCTTGTCGCTCGAGGCGACGAACCCGTTCCAGACACGGTGTAGGACTCAGGCCAACTCGTTTGGACAACTCAACATTCGAAATCCTGCCATCCTTTTGCAGTTCATTAAGAATGTTGCGGTCAATCCTGTCCAAATCCTTTAGCCGACTCTTAGCTTCCATCATTTTATTCCATCCTTTGGCTATTTTTTGGTAAGAATCACCAGTCATTTTATAATTATGGTCACAAATCCTGTCAATACCTGAATATACTAGGCGCAAATGTTGGTTAACATTTTGGCAACATGAAACACCAATCTATAGACGAGGGATAGCATGATTATCGGTGTACCTAAAGAGATAAAAAACCATGAATACCGCGTAGGCATGGTTCCGGCCAGTGTACGTGAACTGACAGCACGAAACCATACTGTTTTCGTCCAAAGCGGTGCCGGAAACGGCATTGGCTTTAGCGATGCAGATTATATCGCTGTTGGCGCCGAAATTTTGGCCTCTGCAGCAGAGGTTTTCGCCAAAGCCGAGATGATCGTCAAGGTCAAGGAACCTCAGCCTGTCGAATGTGCCATGCTGCGTCCGGGTCAAACCCTGTTCACCTATCTGCATCTGGCGCCAGACTTGGCCCAGACCGAAGCTCTGCTGCAAAGCGGCGCCATCTGCATCGCCTATGAAACTGTCACCGACGGCCGTGGCGGCCTGCCCCTGCTGGCCCCCATGTCGGAAGTGGCCGGACGCATGTCTATTCAGGCGGGTGCCCAGGCGCTGGAAAAATCGCGCGGCGGGAGTGGGGTGCTGCTCGGCGGCGTACCCGGTGTCGAGCCGGCCAAGGTGGTGATCATCGGCGGCGGCGTGGTCGGCTCCAATGCAGCCCGCATGGCCATTGGCCTGCGTGCAGATGTTACCATCCTCGACAACAACGTCGATACCCTGCGCCGTCTCGATAACGAGTTCCAGGGCGCGGCCAAGGTGGTCTACTCCAACAGCGAGACCCTGGAGCGCCATCTGCTGGCCGCGGATCTGGTCATCGGCGGCGTGCTGGTGCCGGGTGCCACTGCGCCAAAACTTGTCAGCCGTGACCATATTGCGCGCATGAAGCCGGGCTCTGCCATCGTCGATGTGGCGATCGATCAGGGCGGCTGTGTGGAAACCTCCCACGCCACCACCCATGAAGATCCTACTTTTATCGTCGATGAGGTGGTGCACTACTGCGTTGCCAACATGCCGGGGGCGGTAGCCCGTACCTCGACCGTGGCGCTCAACAATGCCACCCTCCCCTTTATCATCAAGCTGGCACAACAAGGCTACCGCGACGCCCTGTTGTCAGACGTACACCTGCGTCATGGCCTCAACGTGATGAATGGCAAGCTGACTTGCAAGGAGGTAGCCGTGGCTCATGGCCTTGCCCATACGGATGCCCTGACCCTGCTGAACTGATCTGCGCTGGCCTGCGCCAGTCAACGATGAGTGAAAATCCGCCCGCGATGGGCGGTTTTTTTTATCCCTTTGTTTTGCGCTGTCACCGCTTGCGCACACGATTAGTGCAATCGACTCGCCAGCCTTTGACCGCGGATCACGAATTACCTACAATCGCGCAAACTCATCACATCCCGGAAATTACATCATGAGCCAAGTCACTCACAGCAAATTGCTGATCTTAGGGTCAGGCCCGGCCGGTTACACAGCGGCCGTCTACGCCGCCCGCGCCAACCTCAATCCCCTGCTCATCACCGGCATGCAACAAGGTGGTCAGCTGACCACCACCACCGAAGTGGAGAACTGGCCAGGTGATCCGGAAGGTCTGACCGGCCCGGCGCTGATGGAGCGTATGAAAGCCCATGCAGAGAAGTTCGATACCCGTATCCTGTTTGATCACATCAACAGTGTCGAACTGACCCAGCGCCCATTCCGCCTCAAAGGGGACAACGGCGAGTACACCTGCGATGCCCTGATCATCGCGACCGGCGCCTCCGCCAAGTATCTGGGCCTTCCTTCCGAAGAGGCCTTCAAGGGCCGCGGTGTCTCCGCCTGTGCGACCTGTGACGGTTTCTTCTACCGCAATCAGGAAGTGGCGGTGATCGGTGGCGGTAACACCGCAGTGGAAGAGGCCCTCTATCTGGCCAACATCGCCAAGAAGGTGCACCTGATCCACCGCCGCGACGAGTTCCGTGCCGAAAAGATCCTGATCAAGCGTCTGCACGACAAGGTCGCGAGCGGCAACATCGTGTTGCACACCCACCAGACTCTGGACGAAGTGCTGGGGGATCAGATGGGGGTCACCGGTGTGCGCCTGCGCAACACTCAGGACAACAGCACCAGCGAGCTGCCGCTGATGGGCGTCTTCATCGCCATCGGCCACCAGCCCAATACCCAGATCTTCGATGGCCAGCTGGAGATGCAAAACGGCTATCTGAAAGTACGTGGCGGGCTGGACGGTTTTGCCACCCAGACCAGCATTGAAGGGGTGTTTGCCGCCGGTGACGTGGCCGACCACAACTACCGTCAGGCCATCACCTCGGCCGGTACCGGCTGCATGGCAGCCCTCGATGCCGAGCGTTATCTCGACGCACAATAAACGCGCGCAAGATGTGATATAAGGCATACCAGTCGGTATGCCTTTTTTCATTTAAGGAGTCTAATGAAACAGAAGATATTGATTGTCGAAGATAGCCTGACCATTCGCCGTATGCTCACTCAGGCCATTGCCCAGCAGACTGGCCTCGAGATTGACGCCTTCGATACCCTCGAAGGTGCCCGTCACTGCCGGGGCGAGGAGTATGTGGTCGCACTGGTGGACTTGACCTTGCCGGATGCTCCCCGTGGCGAGGCGGTGAACGAGCTGCTGGAGCGGGGTTTGCCGGTGGTGATCCTCACTGCCGACATCAGCGAGGATAAACGTGCCGCCTGGCTGGAAACCGGCGTGCTGGACTATGTGATGAAGGATTCGCGCCACTCGCTGCAATATGCCGTCAGTCTGGTGCACCGCCTCTATCTCAACCAGTCCATCGAAGTGCTGGTGGTCGATGACTCACGCACCTCCCGCCACCGCACCATGGCCCAGTTGCGCAAACAGCTGTTGCAGGTGCATGAGGCAAGCCATGCCCGTGAAGCGATGGCGATGCTGGAGCAGCACCCGGCCATTCGACTGGCACTGGTCGACTACTACATGCCGGATATCGATGGCATCAGTCTGGTGAGGATGCTGAGAGAGCGTTACAGCAAGCAGCAACTCGCGATCATCGGGATCTCGGTCTCGGACAAGCGCGGTCTCTCTGCTCGCTACCTCAAGCAGGGCGCCAACGACTTTCTCAACCAGCCGTTCGAGCCAGAAGAGCTGCAGTGCCGGGTCAGCCACAATCTGGAAGCGCTCGAACAGTTCAACAGCATTCAGGAGTCAGCCAATCGTGACTACCTGACCGGTCTCTACAACCGGCGTTACTGGTTCAACGAAGGGCAAAAATGGTTTGAAGAGCATCAACGCCAGCAGACACAACTCGCACTCTGTGTGCTCGATGTGGATCACTTCAAGCAGGTCAACGATCACTGGGGCCATGCCATCGGCGATCAACTGCTCTGCCACCTGACCCGGCTACTGACCCAGTTCTTCCCCGATGCCATGATCGCCCGCTTTGGCGGAGAGGAATTTGCCATGATGGTGCCTCACTGCACCGTCCCCGTGTTGATCAAGCGTCTTGAAGGGCTGCGTCAGCAGCTGCGCCAGCAACCCCTGTCACCGGAGACCCCGCTGTTTGTGCGCGCCAGTTACGGCGTGATCAGCGTCGGGCGGGTATCCATGGACGAGGCGCTGAGCGAAGCAGACCGGCTGCTTTATCAGGCAAAGAACACCGGTCGCGACAAGATAGTCTCTCAAGAGACGGCTATCTGAATCCTCAGGGCATCAGTCCCGTGTATTACCGCCCGACAGACTTTCCAGCAGGAGAGTCTGCGGGTTCATTTCCTGCCACAGTCTCCCCATCACCATGACTATCGAAAGTCAGTAAGTCTTGTCGACCCGCACCCCATCATCGAAATAGAGAATGCGCACCTTGTCCCCATTGGCAAAGACCATGGCGGGATCATAATCCTGGATCACGTTGATAAGGGCATTTTGCTCGTTGCGGATCAACAGCTCCACCAGCTTGTTTTCCACCACGGTTTCCCCGGACTGGTATTGCTGCGCAGCTGCAGCTCCCGCGAGCGCGCCGACGGCGGTGGCGATTTCACGGCCATGACCGCCGCCAAACTGGTTGCCAAGCAGGCCGCCCAGCACGGCACCGCCCAACGTCTTCCAGCCAGAGTGCTCGGACTCCAGGATCTGGCGCTGAGTAATATTGCGCACCGTTTCGACCTGGCCAAACACCACCTGATTGACCGGCCGCGCGGTATTGCGCTGGTAGACTTCTGCCCCGGCGGGCGCCGTGACAAAGCAGAGCAAGCTGGATACTATCAGGATAATGGCCTTCATCTATGAACCTCGTCGCCTTATGTCTCGCTATCTTACCCAACTGGATGATGAGCTTTGCTGGTTTCCCGACCCCAGCCATGCGCTGGAAGAGCCCAACGGCTTGCTGGCGATCGGCGGAGATCTCTCCCCGGCCAGATTGCTGGCAGCTTACCACAAGGGGATCTTCCCGTGGAATGAACCCCACCAGCCGACCCTGTGGTGGTCACCGGATCCCCGCGGGGTGATCCGTCCAGACCAACTCCATGTGGGGCGGACATTGCAGAAGATTATCCGCCGTACCCCATTCGATATTTCCGTCAATCGCGCCTTTAATGAAGTCATCACCGCCTGCGCCGCCCCTCGTCGCACCGCTGATGGCACCTGGATCAGCCAACCCATGATCGAGGCCTACCAGCAACTGCACCGGCTGGGTCATGCCCACTCTATCGAGATCTGGCAGGAGGGAGAACTGCAAGCGGGACTGTATGGCCTCTCTATCGGCCGACTGTTTTGCGGTGAATCCATGTTCAGCCGCATCGATAACGGCGCCAAGCTGGCCATGGTGGCACTCTGTCGCCACTTCGTCCGCCATCGCGGCGCCCTCATCGATTGCCAGATGCAAAACCCGTTTCTGGCGACCCTGGGTATCGAGGAATGGCCAAGAGCCCGTTTTCTGGCCGAGCTGGCGCGCCTTGGCCATCAACCACTGTTGGCTTCCTGCTGGCAAGAGGGAGAGATCAGCTTATGACTGAAGAAGTGATCCTCAAGGTTGGGCTGACCCCCAAGCATCCTTGCAGCTATCTGGATCATGAGCAGGAACAGTTGCTGGTGCTGATGGATCACAATCTGCTCAACGCCAACGGCTACGAGCGATTGTTGACAGCCGGTTTTCGCCGCAGTGGCAATGACATCTATCGTCCCCACTGCCCGGCGTGCCATGCCTGCCAATCCCTTCGTATTCACAGCGAACGCTTTCGTCCCAGCCGCGGCCAGAAGCGGATCCGCCAGCTCAACAAAGATATCGAGCTCGTCCTGAGCTACGATGACAAGCCCGAGTATTACCTGCTCTACGAACGCTATATCCGCGAACGCCATCACGATGGCAGCATGTATCCCCCCAACCGCAGCCAGTATCGCGGTTTTCTCCATTGTGACTGGATGCCGCCGCTCTATCTGGAGATGCGCAAGGAGGGCCGTCTTATCGGCGTGGCCACCACAGACCTGCTGCCCCACTCCCTCAGCGCCATGTACACCTTCTTCGATCCGGACTATGCCGATCGCTCCCTGGGCACTTTTGCGATCCTCTGCCAGCTTGATCTGGCCAGGCGAACCGGGCGAAGCTGGCTCTATCTTGGCTACCTGGTGGAGGCGTGCCGCAAGATGAATTACAAGCGCAATTACCTCCCTCACGAGCTGTTAATTCAGGGGGAATGGAAAAATATCGACACCAAGCCCGAGTAAACTTTACACATAGCCTTAAATCCGGCATGATCCAGCGGTTTTTTGTTGTGGCTTATCAAGAGGATTCAATGGCTAAAGAAGACAGTATTGAGATGCAGGGCACTATTCTCGAAACCCTGCCCAATACCATGTTCCGTGTGGAACTGGAGAATGGTCACGTGGTTATCGCTCATATTTCAGGCAAGATGCGCAAAAACTACATTCGTATCCTGACTGGAGACAAAGTAACGGTAGCACTGACTCCCTACGATCTCTCCAAGGGACGTATTGTTTTCCGCTCTCGCTAAGCCAGGAATTCAGCAAAAAACCCCAACCTGTCGGTTGGGGTTTTTTGTCGTTTTCTGATCACTGACGCTTAGTGGGAAACAGCTTCAACATTGACCTGAAAATCAAAGCTGAGGCTGTCATTTACCAACTCAACCTTCACTATCCCCCCGTCAACCAGTGAACCGAACAGGATCTCGTTGGCCAGGGGTTTCTTGAGGTGCTCCTGGATCACCCGACCCATCGGTCTGGCACCCATGGCTCTGTCATATCCCTTCTCTGCCAACCAGTGGCGGGCACGCTCGGACACCTCGAGAGAGACTCCCTTCGCATCCAGTTGAACCTGCAACTCGACAATGAACTTGTCGACCACCTGATGGATCACCGTCATATCGAGATGGTTGAACCAGATGGTGTGATCAAGCCGGTTACGAAACTCCGGACTGAAGGTCTTGTTGATCACCGCCATGGCATCGTGGCTCAAATCCTGTTGCTGGAAGCCAATCGACTTGCGCTGGGTCTCCTGAACGCCAGCGTTAGTGGTCATCACCAGAATGACATTACGAAAATCCGCCTTGCGCCCGTTGTTATCGGTCAGGGTACCGTTGTCCATCACCTGCAACAGCAGGTTGAACACATCCGGGTGAGCCTTCTCAATCTCGTCGAGCAACACCACCGAGTGGGGATGCTTGATCACCGCATCGGTCAGCAAACCACCCTGTTCAAAACCGACGTAGCCGGGAGGCGCGCCAATCAGGCGAGATACGGTATGGCGTTCCATGTACTCGGACATATCAAAGCGCAGCATCTCGACACCCAATGCTTTGCCCAACTGCTGGGTCACCTCTGTTTTACCGACACCGGTGGGGCCAGCAAACAGGAAGCAGCCAACCGGGCGACGCTCGTTGCCAAGGCCCGAGCGTGACAGGCGGATCGCATCAGCCAGCACCTCAATGGCCTTGTCCTGACCAAAGACCACCATCTTGAGATTGCGCTCCAGGTGCTTCAGCACCTCTTTATCAGAGGAGGAGACTGATTTCTCCGGAATACGGGCAATCTTGGCAACGATGGACTCAATCTCCTGCACATTGATCACTTTCTTGCGCTTGCTCGCTGGCAGCAACCGTTGACCGGCACCGGCCTCATCGATCACGTCGATCGCCTTGTCGGGCAAGTGACGATCATTGATGTACTTGGCAGAGAGCTCGGCAGCCGCCCGGATCGCCTTGGCGGTGTAGCGCACGCCGTGGTGAGCCTCGTAGCGGCTCTTGAGCCCCATCAGAATACGCGTGGTGTCATCGATAGTCGGCTCGACAATATCGATCTTCTGGAAGCGACGCGCCAACGCACGGTCTTTCTCGAAGATCTGGGCATACTCCTGATAGGTGGTGGATCCCACACAGCGAAGCAAACCATTGGAGAGCAGCGGCTTGATCAGGTTGGCCGCATCCAGCTGACCACCAGATGCCGCACCGGCACCGATGATGGTATGGATCTCGTCGATAAAGAGGATCGCCCCTTCCTGACGTTCAATCTGCTTGAGCAGTACCTTGAGGCGCTTCTCGAAATCACCACGGTATTTGGTACCCGCCAGCAGAGAACCCATATCCAGCGAATAGATGGTGCTGCCCGCAATCACCTCGGGCACATCACCCTTGACGATGCGATAGGCAAGCCCTTCGGCAATGGCAGTTTTGCCCACGCCAGCTTCACCCACCAACAGCGGGTTGTTCTTGCGACGGCGACAGAGCACTTGAATGGTGCGGTTGAGCTCCTGATCACGGCCAATCAGTGGATCGATGCGCCCTTCCAGCACCAGCTGGTTCAGGTTGGTGGCAAAGCTCTCGATCTGGGCGGCCGAGACATCATCATCAGACTCGGGATTGTTATTGCTGCCGAGATCCGGCTTGTTATCCTTGCGCACCCCGTGGGAGAGGAAATTGACGACGTCGAGACGGCTGATCTCGGCTTTTTTCAGGAAATAGGCAGCTTGTGACTCCTGCTCACTGAAGATAGCGACCAGCACGTTGGCGCCGCTGACTTCGGTATTGCCGGAGGATTGCACATGGAAGACGGCACGCTGCAACACGCGCTGGAAGCCCAGTGTCGGCTGGGTTTCACGATCTTCATCATCGCGCGGAATGAGTGGAGTAGTTTGGGTGATAAATGCGCGGATCTCCTTGCGCATCTGCTCGACATCGGCACCACAGGAGCTCAGCGCCTCATGGGCTGAACTGTTATCCAGAAGGGCTAACAACAGGTGCTCGACAGTCATGAATTCGTGGCGCTCGTCACGGGCCAGTTTGAACGCCTCGTTCAGCGTCTTTTCTAGATCTTTATTCAACATAGGCACCTCCCCTAGTACAGCTACAATGTGGTGTCACACTCGCCATCAAGTCATCAGATTCAAGCCTTTTCCATAGTACAGAGCAGTGGATGTTCATTGTTACGTGCATAGGTGTTGACCTGGACAACCTTGGTTTCGGCGATCTCTGCAGTAAACATGCCGCAGACACCCTTACCACTATAATGCACACTCAGCATGACCTGAGTCGCCTTGTCCAAATCCATACCAAAGAACTTTTGCAGCACCTCCACCACAAACTCCATCGGCGTATAGTCATCGTTGTTCAACACAACCTTATACATGGGTGGCGGCTGCAGCTTGGTTTTCTCTGCTTCTGCAATCTCTTCATTAGCAAAGAGTTCTTTCTGCTTGCTCATAATCGCGCTTTGGTACCTCTAGATTACTACCGTCTAACACAAGGTTGTCAATAGACTTGTTAACCAGATCACATCAGCTGTTAACAACTTCTTGACTCGCTCAAAAGTTGGACTAGATTGGTTACTTGCTAATCTGTGCCCGTCTGCTACGGGCTCATGTCCCTAGTTATAAAGGGCTGGCGCAGGTTACTCAACGACTTCTGGGTAATCAATAAAAGGATGTAGAAGTATGGCAACCGGCACAGTTAAGTGGTTTAACAACGCAAAAGGATTTGGGTTTATCTGTCCGGAAGGGGGCGGTGAGGATATCTTCGCTCACTACTCCACGATTCAAATGGAGGGCTACAAGACCCTGAAAGCGGGTCAGGCCGTCAATTTTGAACTGCAACAGGGGCCGAAAGGAAATCACGCTTCTGTGATTGTGCCAAACGAAGCACAAAATATGTAAATAACACCCGTTGGATAAATAAAAAACCGGTTCCTCTTTGAGCAACCGGTTTTTTATTGTCAGATTTCTGGCGCGTCCTGCCTCCTCACGGGATCACAGGGTTATCGCCAGTCACGATCAGTCGTGATATTCACTGCAGGCGATCAGGGTATTTTCCATCAGGCTGGCTACCGTCATCGGGCCCACGCCACCGGGTACCGGGGTAATGAAAGAAGCATGGCTGCGCGCCGTCTCAAACTCCACATCGCCGACCAGTGAACCATCAGCCAGGCGGTTGATACCCACATCGATCACCAGCGCGCCCGGTTTGATCCACTCGCCCGGAATGAAGTTGGGCTTGCCGACCGCAACAACCAGCAGATCGGCACGGCGTACCTGATCTTCCAGATCCCGGGTAAAGCGGTGACAAGTCGTGGTCGTGCAGCCCGCCAGCAGCAATTCGAGGGTCATGGGACGCCCCACTATATTGGACGCTCCCACCACGACCGCATGCAGACCATGCGTCTTCACGCCGGTGGTCTCAATCAGCGTCATGATCCCTTTCGGGGTGCAGGGGCGCAGCGCCGGAATACGTTGGGCCAGACGGCCTACGTTATAGGGGTGGAAACCGTCAACATCCTTGTCAGGCTGGATCCGCTCCAGCACCTGAGTGGTATCGAAGTGATCCGGCAACGGCAACTGAACCAGAATGCCATCTACGTGGCTATCTTCATTCAGCTGGTCGATCAGCGCCAGCAGATCTTCCTGACTGGCAGTTGCACTCAGGTCATAGGAACGGGAGAGAAAACCCACCTCCTCACACGCCCGGCGTTTGCTGCCGACATAGACCTGAGAGGCCGGATCCGCCCCCACCAGAATGACTGCCAGCCCTGGAGCCCGTTTCCCTGCCGCCAACCGCTGTTGGACTTGCGCCGCGACCTGGCTGCGAATCGTTTGCGCAACCTGTTTTCCATCTATGATTTTGGCAGACATCGTTCTCCACTCACCATGTGTTCAACTGCCGCGCATTGTCGCATTTTTTTAGCCGGGGTGTTAGCGGCAGACGCACGCCAGGCCTGTAGCGGGCAATAAGTAGGCACTTGAATTTACTGGGGGAAAAATACGTTGACGCTGGCCCGTACGCTTGGCTATGATGCCCGCCCGTTGCCCAGTACGACGCTTGTCGCTATGCTGGTCAGGGATTTTCGGTGATTAGCGCAGTCCGGTAGCGCATCTGGTTTGGGACCAGAGGGTCAAAGGTTCGAATCCTTTATCACCGACCATGTTCATCGACTCGTCGTCAAGACGTGTTGATACCGAGCGCCCTTAGCTCAGTCGGATAGAGCAACGGCCTTCTAAGCCGTGGGTCGCAGGTTCGAATCCTGCAGGGCGCGCCATTTAAAATGTGTTTTAAATCATTGAGTTATTGACGAAGAGTGTGACTTATCGTCCATTCGGCAGATTATCTCAAGATGACCTTGGCCACGCCTTGGCAGACACAAAATGGCGATGATTTCAGTGGTGGCTGTAGCTCAGTTGGTAGAGTCCCGGATTGTGATTCCGGTTGTCGTGGGTTCGAGCCCCATCAGCCACCCCATTATTTCTCTGTTGTTGCTATCTGTTGCGAAAGAAATGAAAGGCTTGAATATGGCCGGCAACTCATCAGCAAGGCAGACTTCGCGCAATTTATGCGCGGCGATAAACCGGCCCCGCGCCGGTTTTTTGTTTTAGCGAATCAATTAACGCCCATGGAGGCGGCCTATGTCTCTTCGTCATCCGGGTCGCAAGCAGCCCGCTCGCCAGCCCTCCCCCGCGACGGGCAACCCCGCCCTCGATCTCTTCCACCGCAACTGGCAAGCGCTCGAAAAGCTACAGGCAAAGATCGACAAGCAAGCCCTCAACGGCCGCGATATCTATCAGCGTTTCACCAGCGAAATAGAACCCCTTGAGCGTCAACAGTGCGAGCTCATCTTTGCCCTCGCCAAGCGCCTGGTCGATTTTACGGCTCGCAAGAGCTTTACCCTGTGGCAGCGGGAGACCTTGCACCACTGGATCCACGATCTCATCAGCTATATCGAGTCCAATCCGTTTCGTGGCGAGATGGATTTGGCTCCCCTCTTTCACCAAATCCAAACCAATACCGCCCTGCACATGGATGACGAACAGCTCGACTATCAGTGTGACGTTCTTACCCAGATGCTGATGGAGACTTGTGGCCACTGCCCCGATGACATCGATACCTTGCGCGAGATGCTCAAAAACCCCGATCGGTTGAACGAGTACATGATGAATGCGGCGCGCCAGCATATGGCCGAAGAGTGCAACACCGTCGATAAAGAAGAGGATGCCCGCTTCGACGATGATGAGTTGTTTGCCGATGAGCCTCTCTTCGGCACTGAGCAGCAAGATGCTTTTGCCCACGCGCGCACCCGTCGTGAGCAAGAGGAAGAGGCGCGCATCGAACAGTTGTTCAGCAAATCCAGCCTCAAGCAGCTCTATCGCAAACTCGCCCTGGCGCTGCACCCGGATCGGGAACCCGACCCCGTCATGCAGGCGGAAAAGACCCGCATCATGGGCCAACTCAGCCAGGCCTGGGAAAACAAAGAGATGTTCACCCTGTTGCAGCTGGCCCACACCCACCTGCCCGAGTTCGATAACCTGCTCAGTGACGAGAACCTCGCTTACCTCAACCCGATGCTGAAACGCCAGCTACGCGAGCTCGAAGTCAGCTACTACGGCGGGCAAGACGGGCTAATGGGCGCGGTGCTGCACAAATTCAAGCAATCATCCAAGAAAAAGACCGAGCAGGCCTTTGCCGAACATCGGGACTATTTGCTGCGTGATATCGACCACCTGACTGCCCAGCTGGCCGAGATCACCACCCTGCAGACCCTCAAACCCTATCTGGCGGCCCGCTGGGATCAGCAGCAAATGAGGTGGGATGAGGAAGAGGACGATATGGAATGGCTGTTTAGGTAACGGCCAGCGGTGACCGACCATCTCATCAATCAATCAAGGCGCCACTGGCGCCTTGATTGATTTCACACTGCTGGTTTTTACACTGATCGTGCTATCGGATAGCCAGCCTTAAATCAGGGTCACCTGACGCGCTTTGCCATCAGGCGCCAGCGCCTGTTCCTCATCGTGGATAGTTGTGAAGGGCTCAGGGGAAATGGCGGCTGCCGATGCGATTTTGCGCTGCTGATATTGGGCCAGACGCAAGTCCAGCAGCTCTTGCACCATGCGATGCAGAGGATCGATATCCTCCTCACTCACCGCGAAGCGTGGGCAGAAGCGATCCTCCCTTACCTCGAACCAGTACTCCCCCTTGGCGCCTGGATTGCCGCCACTGCTGAACTTGATCGGATTGCTCTTCCAGTAACTGAGCCAAGCCGGGCTGTCGGCGCTCAGGGCTTGCTGCTTGGCCGGCAGATCGAGACGGGCCAGCTCGGGATGCCGCTCGAACAGGTAACGGGAGTGGCTGGCCAGCGCTGCCAAGGTGGGTGGCTCACGCAGACCGTCGAGTTCGAGCAAGGCCAATAGCAGGATCAACTTGAAGCTCTTGTTGAGCGCGGTGTTCTCCACCCCCGCACGCAGAAAGTCGCCGTGCCGGTTCAGCACGCGCAGCTCCTCCTCCCCCAGATCGCCCGCTTGGGCGAGCAGCTCAAACCAGCCCCCCTGTTTTTGGGTATCGAAACGCAGTTGCTCACCCAGCCGGGCAACCCAGGTTTGCCGCGCAGTGGGACGATAACCGAGGTACTCCTTGAGGATCTGATAGGTCTCAAGCAGAGTCGGTTGCTGCTGCCTTTTTAACAGCGCTAGCAACGGAAGCAGCTTGGGATCCAGATTGATAAAACAACCTGCCGCCAGCGTCATCGCCCTGTTTGCGTGCGTTGGCGAGTAGGTCAATTGCGTTTGCAGCAGCTGAGGCTTGTAGAGACACGCCTTGTGATTGCCCACCAGATCGATCACCACCAGGCGTTCTTTGCCTTGATAGAGGCGCAAGCCCCGCCCCAACTGTTGCAGGAACACGATGCGCGACTCGGTGGGACGCAGCATCAGCACGGTATCGATGGCGGGCAAGTCGGTGCCTTCGTTGAACAAATCTACCGAGAAGATGATATCGAGCTCGGCGGCGGCCAATTGCTCCTGGGCGGCTTGTCGCCCCTGACGGGAGCCCGCATAGACGGCTACCGCCCGCACTCCGGCTTGCTGGAAGACGCTGGCCATAAAATCGGCATGACGGGTCGAGATGCAGAAGGCCAGCGTGCGCTGCTGGCGTAAACGTCGCCACTGGCTAAGGGCGTGCTGAGCCCGCTTCTGACTGGCGAAGGCACTCTCCAGCGCATGGGGGTCAAACTGACCGTTGCGCCAAGGCAGCGCGGCATAGTCGATAGTGTCATCCAAAATGCCGTGATAGGTGAGCGGCACCAGCATCTTTTGCTCAATGGCGAGCGCCAGCCCCCGTTCAAAGACGAGATTGTTGTCGCACAGCGCCAGAATATCGGCCTGATCGGTGCGGTCAGGGGTCGCGGTCAGCCCGAGCAGGAAGCGGGGCTTGAAGTGGTTTAGCAAGCGCCGGTAGGAGGGTGAGGCGGCATGATGAAACTCATCGACCACCACGTAATCGAAGTGATCCGGTGCAAAGCGCAGCAGATGCCGACTCTTGCCCAGCGTCTGGATGGAGGCAAACAACCAGTCGGCCTCATCCTGCTGCTGACCGTGATAGAGGCCAGAATTTGCCTGCGGCGCCATGTGCAAGAAGGTCTGGCGCGCTTGGGTCAGGATCTCCTCCCGATGGGCAACAAACAGCAGGCGGGCCGCCTGCATCTGGCGCACATCAAAAGCCGCGAGCCAAGTCTTACCAAGGCCGGTCGCCATGACCACCACGCCCCGTTTATGCCCCTGTGCCCGCGCGGCTTGCAGCGCCATCAGCGCCTCTTGCTGCACGCTGTTGGGGATGGGGGCTTCACGCAGCTGCTCGGCGCTGCTGCGATGATCCCCGGTGAGCACCCGCAACTCCCGCAGCGCGCTCTGCCGATAGCGAGCGAGGTAGCCATCTATCCAGTCGTGGGTAAGGAGCACGACCCGCGCGTCTTGCGCCAGCCGCTCGATTTGAGCCGCGAGCTGACGCAGGCTGTGATGCGGCTCGCTGGGTCCGCTCGGCTCAGCCCTGAGCGACCAGTTCCACTCCAGCGACTCGGTAAGGGCGGCGGCAGAGATATTGCTGGAGCCGAGAAACGCCTGACCACCGAGCACCGCTGGCGACCCTTCCTGGCCAACTTGCTGGCCTAGGTACTGGGCTGCGTGCTGGACAAACAGATAGGACTTGAGGTGAAAACCGCGATTGCCCTGACTCTGGTAGATCAGCGCGCAAGAGCGAGCGGGATCAAATTTGAGCAACTCGCGCAGCGCCACCGGCTGGGTCACCTCCAGATAGTCCGAGGTGATCACCCGAAGCCGTGCTCCTCGCGCCAGCGCCTCGTGCAGGGCACCGCGCAACAACACCAGCCCGCTTTGGCGAATAAAGGAGACACACAACTCAATGCGGCTACCCTCGCCACAACGGGCGATGGCGTCCAGCAGATGTGGCAACAGGGGATCGTTGAACTCCGGATCCCCCGCCTCTCCCCCGCTGATGAGCACGGGTGCACTCATGACCCGACCTTGCGCACGATGGCGTTAAGCCAACACTCCTGCTCGCGGCCGGGGCGTCGATCCGCAGTCTGCCAGATCTCGACCTCGCTCAGCGGCAACGGCGTTATCAGGGCTTGCAGCCCCGCCTCATCCAACTGGGTGAAGGCTCGGCCATCGCGCTCGGTCTCGTCTACCCCATATTTGAACGAGCAATAGAGCAGACCACCGTCGGCGAGTTGCTGGCACAGATGGACCATTACGGCATCCAATTCGGCACGGGGAACATGCAGCAGACTGGCACAGGCCCAGATGGCATCGACCGGCGCGGGAGCCACGAACTGATCGAAACGGCACAGTTGCACCGGCTGACCAAGCAGGCGCTCGGCGCGCAGGGCCAGCTCCGCGCTGGCATCGAACGCAGTGACCTGAAAGCCCTGCTCTCGGAAGTAGAGACTGTCCCGACCAGAGCCGCAGCCCGCATCGACGATATGAGCGCCGGGAGCGAGCAGAGGCAGGAAGCGCTGGTAAAGCGGCTGCATATCGACCGACAGCGTGCCTTCGACGAAGCTATCGGCGTGTTGGTTGTAGTAATCGATAGACATAGTAAGCAGGCACCTAGCAGAAAACGCTCAGATTAACAGAGAGTTAGGGGTAAAAAAATCGAGTCAGTGCCATTTCAGACAATCCGCAGTACGGGAAGGCCAACTGGCACCTTCTTCGCTATTCATAAATGCTCTATTGACCCTAACGGCGCTCAGTTCATGCTATCAAAAAGAGTGTTATTCTAAGCCTGAGAGCACGGTAGCTCTATGAAGCCAGATCACCAAATCGATCATTTCTACTATTTGGCCAAGATGTACGCTGCGTCAGCGATTCATCATGGCGGTCTAATAGATCAGAACCACAGTCTGGGTTCACTTTGCGCCCAACACTGCTGGCGGTGTGCTCTGCCCATCACATCTAACTTGCCCCAAGGAGTTGGTGCGACAAGTTGTGCCATTGGAGGACCGCAGGTTGCCGAGGCTATCTTTACGCCAGGTGACGGTCTCACCGGTGCTGGGATTGCTGACCCGTACATTGCCTAGACTATCTTTGCGGTAAGTGGTGCCTTCGCTGCTGCGCACATTGCCGAGAGAGTCTTTGCGCCAGGTGGTGCCGCTTTGCGAATCCCTGACGTTGCCGAGACTGTCCTTGCGCAGGGTGCCGCTATTGCCATCATCACACTGGTAGCGGGTATTACCGAGGCTGTCTTTGCGATAGGTACAGTCGGCGGCCCCGGCACTCTGGACCACCAGCAGTAACAGGGCACCAGCTAATACGCCGAGCGGGGGTAACGAAGGTGACATAAACATGCTCCTTGGTTGGGGCTGACTGGGACTCTCTTCAAGCGGGTCCAGTATATGCCGCCTCAATACCCATGCCGATACTGGTTACATACACATGTCGCATTTTGGAGCAGATGCGGGGTGTCTGATCACCGAGCCGGCGTTTATCGGCGGGGTCTGCTGGACGACGATGGCAATGGGTTGCAACCCAGACAATCAAGGCGCCTGTGTAGCGCCTTGATTGTTTTACGTGATCTGCATTGTTAAACGACTATGCCGTCGGCGCCGTTTCCTCTATGGCAATCGTGCCGGGCTCTTCCAGAGCCTCGACGATCAATGACAACCGATCCTGTTCGAAGTCCATATGCATGGCGTCCAGTTGCGGCAGTGTCTTGCTGGCCTTCGCCGAGAGTTTGTTGAATCTCTCCACTTTGCCATACAGCCCTTGCTTGCCCACCAGCGCCTTGACCGTGTTGTTGTAGTGATTGCTGGCGGTGTTGAGCGTGCCGCCCAAGCTGCTCAGACGTTCGGCAACAAGGCAGACCTGGTTGTAGATGTCGCCGGCTTTTTCACTGATCTCGCGGGCCTCCGTATTGCTGCGTTCGATCATCCACAGATTTGATACCGTGCGCAGGATGGGGATCAGGGTCGTATGTGAGACCAGTACGATGCCCTTGTTGTATCCATACTCGAACAAATCCTTGTTGTGCTTCAACGCTTCGATATAGGCGGGTTCAATCGGCATGAACATCAGCACAAAGCTGGGGCTGTGCATGCCAATCAAGTTGATGTAATCCTTCGATGCCAGATCGTCGATATGCTTGCGCACCGCTTTGAGATGCTCTGCCATCGCCAGCTGATACGCCTCTGGGCTCTCGGCCGCTACCGCCCGATCATAAGCCACCAAAGAAACCTTGCTGTCGATGATGATGTGTTTGCCATCCGGCAGTTTGATCAGATAGTCGGTCTGCTTGTGCTTGCCTTCCGCATCCTTGAAGCTGCTCTGCACTTCGTAGTGGGCCGCTTCAATCAGGCCACTCATCTCCAGTGTGCGGCGCAGTTGCGCTTCCCCCCAGGCTCCGCGCTGCTGGGAATCGCCCTTGAGGGCCGACGTGAGGTTGTTGGCCTCCTTGCTCATATTCAGACCAATTTCCAGCACCTTCCGGATCTCGGCATTGAGCTGAGCGCTGCCTTGCACCGAGACATCGTGCACCTCGTTGATCCGTTTCTGGAATCCTTCGATCTGCTCGCGAAATGGCTTGAGCAGGCTATCGATCCCGATCTGGCTGCTCTGAGTGAACGCCTTGCCCTTCTCGTCGAAAATCTTGTTGGCGAGGTTTTCAAACTCCTGTGCCAGTGTCTTCTTGGCATCGGCAAGTTGACCCAGCTGCTCCTGGAAGTGCTCTTCCCGCTTTTGCAGCGTGGTCTTGAGCTCGGTGTGTTCGTTATCAACCTGATGCAACCGCTCCTGCAGGCCGAGAATGGCGTTCTCACGCTCTTTCAGGGTCTGTTTGACATCCACCAGTTGTTCACGGACTTCGCGCTCCGCGCTCTGCAGGGATTGCGCATGTTTGCCTTCATTGGCCAACTTATCCTTGAGCTGGCTGATCTCATCATGGGCTGCTCGGTTTTGCCCATCAGCCAGATTCAAGCGTTCACGCAAGTCAGCGATCTGCTCTTTCTGACCACGGTTTTCGGCCTGTGCCGTCTCCAGACGCTTCTCCGCGTCATGTTGCTGCTCCTTGGCCGCGCTCAACTGCTGCTGCAAGGCCTCGCTGGCAGCCTTACGTTCGCTCAATTGCGTCGCCAACTCTTGCAGCTGCTCTTTGGCACCCTCTAGCTGGGTCTGCACCTTGCCGGCCTCCACCTGCTGCCCATGACATTGTTGTTCCGCCGCCTTGAGCTGCTCCTGAGCCTGTGCCAATTGCTGTGTCAGCAAGCCCTGTGCCTGCTGTGCCTGCCCCAGTTGGCTAGTGAGCTGACCGAGCCGGTTGCCGTGGCGCAGCGCCGCCACAAAGTAGCCAATCACGCAGCAAGCGACTGCAATGATGACGCTGATGACAATGATCTCCGTAGTCCACTGGCTGATTTGCATGAATACTCCTTAAGCGTGCTTGAAAGGCAGATGTAAGTGGTGCGAATAGTGCTTTTGCCCGGCGATAACCACGATAATCGCGTCAATGCCTATGCTGGCCACTACTGTGCAACAGGCTAACACGCCCGATTTCATGGAAACCGATGGTGACTCACTCTCCCGCCTGCTGATGCTCAACTGAGCAGAATGTTTATTAAAAATCCCGTTGGATGGCGACGTTCACAGGCTTGTCGGCCGCACCTTTGAGCATGGCGTCGAGCTTGTCGACGGGCTGGGATGGTATGCGGTCCCCGGGGTTGGCTCATCTTCCTATTCGACGTCTTCTTCGTCCGCTCGCGCGTGGCTCATGGCGCGGCCTTGGGCCGCAAACTCATTGCGACGCGCCCAGCTGAAATCCGCCAACACCAGATCCGGGTAATAGGCGCTGTTAGTGCCCATCATGACGCTGACCACAAAGTCCTGTATCACCTTCAAATACTGAATGAGGCCGTCCAGCGTGGGAGATGGCGCATGGATAAAGGCCAGGATCACCTCGGATACCTGAATGCCGACGGCAGCCAGCCCCTCACTGAGCGTGAAGGCGAGATCTTCCCCTGCATGCCACCCCTCATCCAACTCGAAGTAATGGATGAGGGCCTTGCCAAGTTGCTCCGCCGTGCGCCACGCCTCCAGGCCGTGCACCTCCCCGGTCTGCCTGCTGATCGCACGCGTTACCCGTTTATTTTCCTCCACAACATCGGCAACGCTTCGCGCTGGGATGCCCTCGATATGCGGCGCCACCCCCTTGCAGAGCAGACAATGGAAGAAGGGAAACAGCAATTCATGCACGACGCTGGGCGAGCCGAAATAACCCGCTTGGGACGCCGTTTGCAGCATCTGCGCAAAGCCATCGGCGGGGACTTGCCCGGCGGCATAAAAGGCAATTTCGCTTTCGATGATCGATTTGGCCTCCTCCAAAGACCAGCCGAAATGATCAGGATCCAGCGACAACCGCATTCTCGATGCCAGCCACCAACCTTCACTGTCACGAACAAAGAGCACTTCCGCCGCCTTGCTCCCCGTCCAGCTCCGGTATAGGTGGAGAGTTTCTCCTTCGAAATAGCAGAACCATTTGTACTCCATCGCCGGAGGGATAAATCCCTGTCGGATGTTGGCCATCTGCTCATCGCGAAAGCGCAGGCTCAGCGGAAGGGTGAGCGCATCTCGATGCAATGGTTGTAACCCTTGCCAATCATGCCGTGTCGCCGCCTTCATCCTTTATCTCCCAAGTCATCAGTTAAAACCCAGATGACTATATCGTTCGAGCAAAGCCGCTTCGATACTGGGGTTTTGCACATGTCGTATTTTCAAGCAGATATTTTCAAACTAATAGACAGATAAGAGGCAGGCGAGACGGACGGGGCAGTTCCTCACAACCACACGGCTTCCTGCTCCAGCGCCATCCCGCTGGCTTGCATTGACCGGATCAATTGCTTCACTTCCACGTCGAAATCGGCTGTCGCAGGGTGTGCCAGCATGGCGTTGAATTCGCGCTGGGTATCCTGCCAAAGTGTGGTACAACCGAAACGCTCGAGACGAGATGGCCACTCGGGCATCAACCACAGGGCCACGCTGTGGCCAAGACGGCTGCGAAGCCGGGCAAAGTTGAGCAGACCCACTCCGTCGTAGTCGGGAAAGAAGTGGATCGCAGGCGCCCGCTGGTGCAAGGCGAGCCAATCCAACAATGTGTTGGGCAATTGGCCACTGTAATAAGCAACACTGGCGGGCTGGGCGCAGGGTAGCCAGTCCAGCTGGTCAAACAGCGCCTGATTTTCCACAAGCCATAGCGGATGTTCGGTATACCAGGTGCTGTCGGCGTGCACAGTCAGAGCGGCGACGCCCAGTTGATCGGTGCTCAGTCGCAAGTCCAGCCGGTTGTCTTTATCGTCTCGCCACGCCACCTGACCGGGACCGGCCTTTAACAGCAGATAGCTGAACTCATGCCCATGATCTGCCCCCTTGCTACGGCGAGTGGCGGCGATGTTACGCGCTCGGCGTGGCAGACCATCGACCAATTCGGCTTGCTCTATCGGCACCAGTTGTCGCCACTGGTGTTCCACCACGGCGGGCAGCCTTATCTCAAATACGACTCCCCTGCCCTCGGGCCGCATCTGTATGCTGCCGGTAGCGCGGGCAAAGCTGCTCAGCTCACGTCGTTGCCCCTCGCTCAATTGAGAGCTGGCAAGCCCTCCTCCAGGGGCTTGGCGCAATTTGCGCAAGGCGGCGATCAAACTACGGCTCATGGTCGCTCCTTGGGAGCAAGCACCAGCCAGCTCTGCCGATTGATATGGTTCTTGCCGGCATGGTGATGGATAGGTACGCAATAGCGTGCCGTGGTCAACGGAGCTGGCGAGGCGCAGATCAGGGCAAAACCGAATTCTGCCGCCACATCGATCAGATTTTTCTGGTTGCGGGTATCCAGCGCCAGCGCCTCATCCAGATAACAGATGGTGCGGATGCGCTTGTTCTTGTGATGCATCAGGTGGAGCATGGCCAGCCCGGTCACCAGCTTGGCCATCAATACGGTGCCGTTGGAGGCCGCACTGTCTATCTCGGTGAAGGACTCCTCCTGCTGATCCTGCTTACCTATCACAAACTCCAGGCGAAACAGATCGGCGACACGGAGCCCTTGCCGGGCATTGCCCTCATCAAACAAGGTCTGTTTGGCGCGATCCAATCGCACATCATCCAGCACGCTTTGCTGATTAAACAGATCGAAGCTCTCCCCCGTCTCCACCTGAGCGGACTTATCGAGCAGAGTTTCGATGGCTTCCACCAAGTGTGCTTCATCCCTGGGCTCGATTTTGAAAACCCTGAGGTCGGACAGTTGGCGCTGACTCACCAGCCGGTTGAAGCCTCGCATCTGCGCCTTGAAAGCATTCAGCCCCTGTCTGAGCTGTTTAAGGCTGGCGGTGACATTGATCACGGCACTGCGGGCCTTCTTCTCCAATGCCTCGGCTTCTTTTGGCAACATCTGATGGAAATCGAGGATCCGGCTCCACTCCTCGTCCTGATTCGGACAGTGTTCATACTTGGTGAGTCCGCCAGCGTGCAAATCCTGCAAACCGCGCTGCAACGCGCTGTTCAACGCCGACAATTGACGACTATCAGCCTGGAATTCCTGCAAACGGGTATATAGGGTATCCAGCGTGCTGGTGGCGCCCCCGAGCCAGGGATGGTAGGAAAGAGATTCCAGATAACCGAATTCTGGCCCCTGATCCTCGCGCTGGTTACGCATGGTGACGATGCCGTTATGCTCATCATTCAGTCGCATCTGCGCTTGTCGCAAAGCATTGAGTTGATCAACCAAGCTCAATTGCTGCTGGTTAATCGCTGCCAGCTCGGCCTGTAGCCTATCCAGCTCTTGTTTATGGGCTATCAATTGCTCTGCTCGCTGGTCACTCTGGGCCAATAGATGCTGCCAGGTGTCGAAGTCGGCCAGCTCCTGCCGCAGTTGTTGCTGCTCCTGCTCTAATCGTTGCTTGTGTGCCTCGGCCTGATGGCGCTGCTCGGCTGTTTGCCGCTGCTCCTCCAAACTGGCGATATGCCTGTCGGTATCCCTGATCTGCTCCTCCAGCTCGGCTTCACTGAGTTGCTGAAACTGGGGATGCAACCGATGAAGGTTAATGCGCAGGCCAGCCAGCATCAGCGTCTCGCTCGGCGCCTGTGACAACTGTTGTTTCAACCGGGGCATATCAAGTTCGAAATCTGCCGGTCCCAACTGCATCACTCCGGCCTGGAGCACCCGGTTTAGTCGCAGTAACTCCTCTTCACTCAGATGCTCAGCCATGTGTCGATAGAGATTGTCGGCCAAAGTCTCCTGCTGCCGATGCAGGCTCATCGACAACTGCTGTTGCCGACGTAAATCTCGCCTTATGTCCTCTACGCTGCGGCTCTTGACCTGCCCCAGCAGGGTGATCTGAGCCTCCAAATTCTCCTTGACCGCCGCCAGCTGTGTTTCAAGTTGCTCACGTCCCGAAAGCAGGGTAAACCGACGCTCCAGCTCCGCTTGCTGCTGATTGAGCGCCAGCAGCTGAGTATGGGACTGCTGTTTTACGAGCCGTTCGACACTCAGCTCCTGAATACGGCTCCCCGATTGCTTTTGTGCCGTCTCGCATTGCAACACCTTGGCTGCCAATTCCTCTGCTGTGGACTCATAGTAGGAGTGCCACTGCTTGAGGTCTTCTTCTATCTGTGGGCACCAGACGATGAGCTTGCCTCTGAGCGTCAAACGCTCTTGCACTTGTTTGGCCAAGCTCAGGATCCGTGCAGACTGATTGACCGCCGCCTGATACTGAGCCCGTTCACTATTGACCTCGCTAAATGCCTTTTCCCACTCTTGCCGAAAGTCGATGGCCGCATCCGACAAGTCCCGTTTGAAGATTTCCAACAGATAATTTTTGACATCGGCCGAGGTGAGCCTATCCAGCCGTAAGGTACGAGTGAGGACCTGTCGATAGGCAGCAGCATCCGATTGATGCTCCAGATGAAAGAGGGTGAAATCGGGCTCGCTGGCGGCCCGCTTGCGACGACCACCATACAGGGCATCGCGAAAATCATTGGGACTCTTGTAGACAAACACCAGCCGCTGGCGCGTGGCCAGGTGGTTTACCAGTTGGGGCTCCGCCACCAGAGCGCCGCCGTCCAACCGATAATCATCCAGATCCAACGCTCCCTTGTAGGCAAAGTACTGATAGTCATGGCTAACCCCCTTGCCGACACATCCCAGCACCACGGTCCCCGTTTCTGGCAGACAGGCTTCCAGCAGTATGTAGGCGCTGTTGTTGGGGAAGTAGAATCGTTTGGACTTCTCCAGATCGTGGGCGCCAAAGTCCATGCGTCGCTGGTCGATGATCAATAAAAACTGCAGCGCGTTGATGAGGCTGGTTTTACCTGTGTTATTGGGGGCGATGAGTGAGACGGCAGCATCCAGCGGCAACTCGGCTCTCTGATACCCGGCACTGCCCAACAATACCAGACGCTCAAACCCGTACTGGATCATGCTTCCTCCTCCTCATCCAAACCCACCTCTGCCGATTCATCTTCCTCGCCACCCTGCGGCTCATCGAATGAATCGTCTTGGCCAGATGCGCTCAACGATTCGAAGTGTTCCAGATAGCGATAGACCGCCGGCAATAACTGCCAATAACCGTTAAGTGACAACGCAAATCCGAGCTTGACCGCGCTGTCCAGCAACGCGATGAAGCCATCCAGCTCCAACCCCTCGGCCTCAAGGATCTCCTGATGATGCTCGTGAGCCTTGGCCAGCAAGGCCTTGTCTACCCGCCACTCCGTAAAGCGGGACAAGGGTCTGCCCTCATCAGCCTGGGTATCAAACAAGCACATCCATAACAACGCCAGGCGCTTGCTAGTCTTGCTGGCTTGGCTGCCGGACTCCTCGATATGAAACCAGGCATAGCCACGTGGCTCGACTTTAAGCTCAAACCCCAGGGCGGCAAAAATAGCCTGATAGCTTTCCTGACACCGCTCCAGCTCGGCCCACAGGGCAGGCTCCGCCACCCGGTTGAGGTGCTTGCCGCTGTTGAACAGGCGAAACAGCTCACTCAGGGCACCGAGCGACTCCAGATGCGAAATAGAGGTAATCATGATCTCTGGATCCTGTTGGGGTGATAACTGACCAGCACCTCTTGCAAATCCGTTGTGGTGCTATCTGGGTGAAGGCTCGCCAGCCAAAGAGGCTCACGCACCAGTTCGTGGTAGAGTCGCAACAAGGTGGCATCCGGCTGCTCGCCATAATGCTGTAGCAACCAGAGCATCAGGTTCTCCACTGGCAGGCTCTCTTGCAGGTGTTGTTTGAGGGTCTCGTCATCAATGGGCTCTACCAGTGAGGCGTCGAAGGGGACCTCCGTCGGGAAACGGATGAGTTCCGGTATGTACGCCAGGGCGCTGGCCATAAAATCCTTGACCTCGAAGCCTACACTAACGCGTCGCGGTCGCTCCTGCCGCCAGACAGGCAAGGCCCCCTTCGTATTGCGCAACGGCAGAGCTCGCGTGAGGCCACGTTTGCGCACACGCCCCAACAACTGGCTGATGGCGGCAGACAGGCCATTATGCTCGCGCAGCTCTTCACGCAGCGGCAGCAAGGTGGCGGCACATTGCTGGGCTACCAATCTTCCCAACCGCTGCAACTCCTTGGCTTGATAAGAAACCTGACGCAACTGTAACTGGTGGGTATAAAGCCCACCTTGTATGGTGATGGCCTCTACAGCCCGATCCAGAGCCCTCTCCGCCTGCTCCAGAAAGGGATAGAAGTTGCCCGCAAGCCCGGAGTCCATCATCTCGTTCATGGGCTCCACATACTGGTCATAGGCTTCAAGCACTGAGCGATAACGTTGCGCTATTGGCATGGCTGCATCCGCGGATTTAGCCTGTTCGGCCAGCTCCAATATGGCATGGCGATCCTGATCCAATTGCAAACTGATCTGCCGCAACAGGTCTGACATCTTGGCTGAGCCCTGACGCAAATAATCGGGATTGAGTGGTTCAGAACCTTCCAGTATTTGTGCTGTCGCTTGTTTGATGGCCTCGATACGCGCCTTGAGCACGGCAGAAAGCCCTAACTCATGCTCACGTAACAGCCCCCGCGCAAACTCTTGCACCAAGGGGTTGACCTGCAGGGTATCGGTTCGCTCAAGCCACTGCAGGACATCGCTGCTACATAGGCTGCGCAAGATTTCTCCACACTCAGGCTCGCTGTCACTGCCCCGGCTGGACTTGCCAATTAGCCTCAGCACCATCGCCTCATCGAAAGCAGGCCATTCCCGCGAAGCCCGAACCAATGCTTCGATGACGTCCCAATGTTTATGCAGTTGGAATATCAGACTTTTGGGATTTGCCATTCGGTATCCTTGTTCGCTCCCTTGGCCCCAGTCCAAAGAATCATACGATGGACGGCTGGCGTCATTTGACCACAAGAGCATAGAAAGCAACCCAGCTGGCAACAATACTGGATACTTCTACATGTCGTTTTTTCAAGCAGATATCTGACGACTCCGGTCTCCCTTACCGCCATTGCTGCAAATGCTCAAACGCTGAGTGTGGGCCGGACTACCGCCAGGATGTTGGCTTGGATCACGCCTCCAGCAGGCAGATCATGGATGATCGGTATGGAAAATACTCGACGGTAGTGGTCAGTCAACTACCAACGGAAGAGTGGTACGCGAGCTTGGGGGACAACACCCCTGGCAGATGCGATCCTGGACCGGCTGATGCACAACGCTCACCGGCTGTCACTGAAGGGAGAATCGATGAGAAAGAG